>NZ_JBFAQY010000002.1:0-2751 GCF_040678965.1 Streptosporangium sp. NPDC049248 | reverse complement strand
CGCGGGGCCCGCGCCGCGCCCCCGCGCCCGCCCGGGCCGGCCGCCCCCCCGGCCCCCGGGGCGCGGGGGGCGGCCGGGCGGCCGGCTCCCGGTGGTCTCGCCGGTCAGGGCGGTCATACGGTCCGTTCCACGATGTAGTGGCCCTCGCCGCTGAACCCGGTCACCCGGGCACCTTCCCCCATCAGCGCGCCCAGCACGTCGCGCACCGCGTGCCGCCATGTCCTGGCCGTGCCGGGGTCGGTGCGGCGTAGCGCCTCGATGTCGGGCGGGACCGCGACCAGCAGCGTCCGGGCGTCGGTCCGGCCGGCGACCGGGCGGCCGTCGCGCTCGGCCAGGGCGGTCACCGCGTCCGGCGGGATCTCGGGCCGGCACGGCTCGCCTCGTACGGCGGCGATCACCCGTGACTCGGTCAGCCGCCAGACGGCGAGCATCCGGTCGGACTCGTCGCCGGTGTTGATCGCGTCCCCCATGACGCCGTAGAAGGACCGCAGGTACTCCTCGGGGCGGGCGCCGAGTTTGACCAGGTTGAAATGGGAGTTACGGCGTACCAGCGGGTCGTAGGTCCAGGTGATGCGATCCAGGCCCCGGTCGAGTGCCCAGCCGCGCTGGTGCAGTTTGAGCGCGAATCCGATCCCGTGCCCGATGGCGGCGCCGGTGACGTGCGAGTGCAGCACCTGCCCGGCCGGGGCCGCGAGGAAGCCGACCGAGGCGCCCACCAGGCGGCCGCCCCGGTAGGCGCCGGTCACGTAGTTGCCCGTGTGCGCCAGCGCCCGCATGAGCTCGACGGTGATGGGCTCGCCGCCGGGGTCGGGGTGCCAGATGCCGTCGAACAGCCGGAAGACCTCCTCCAGCTCCTCGATGGAGCGGAGCTCGCGCAGTACCAGGCCGTTCACCTGAGCATCGCCCGGACCAGGCCGGTCAGCAGCGCGGTACGGCCGGGCATCTCGGCCACGACCACGTGCTCACTGTCTGCGTGCGCGCCGCCGCCCACCGCGCCCAGCCCGTCGAGGGTGGGGCAGCCGACTCCGGCGGTGTAGTTGCCGTCGGAGGCTCCGCCCACTCCGACGCCGCAGAGCGGGGCGAGCCCGAGGTCGGCGGCGATCCGCTGGGCGAGGGCGAACAGCCCGGCCGATGCGGCCTCCTCCAGGGGAGGGCGGTTCGGGCCGCCGATCACCTCCAGCCGGGTCCCGGCGATCCGGGGGGACAGGGCCCTCATCAGCTCGTCCACCCGCTCCTGCGCGGTGCGGGTGGGCACCCGCACGTCCACCGAGACGCGGGCCAGCGCGGGCACGGTGTTGACCGTGGTCCCCGCCGACAGCACCGTGGGCGTGACGGTGGCCGGGCCCAGGCCGGCGGGTCCGCCGGGCGCCGCCGGGCCTGAGGGCGTCCCCGGCGTCGCGGAGCCCGGCCACCGGCCCGGGGAGAGGGCCGGTCCGGGCGACGTCTCCGCCGCCGGCACGCCGGAAGGACCGCCGTTCACCTGGTCGGCGATCCCGGCGACGGCGAGGATCTGGTGGGCCAGCTCGATCCCGGCGTTGGCTCCCCTCTCGGGTTCCAGACCGGCGTGCGCGGCCGTCCCGCGCACCACGAGCTCGTAGATCGACGTCCCCTTGCGCGCCGTCTTGAGCGCTCCGCCGTCGGCGCTCGCCTCCAGCACGAACGCGGCCACCCGGCCGCGCGCGGACTCCTCGATCAGCGCACGTGAGGACGGTGAACCGACCTCCTCGTCACCGGTGACCAGCACGCACACCCCGTCCGGCGACGGCAGCGCGGCCAGTGCGTGAAACGCCTGCACCAGCCCGGCCTTCATGTCGAACACCCCCGGTCCCCGGGCGACCCCGCCGGTCACCGACCAGGGCCGCTCGGCCAGCGTCCCGAGCGGCCAGACCGTGTCGTGGTGGCCGACCAGCAGGACCCGGGGCGTGCCGAAGGTCCACCGCAGATGGGTGACCCCGCCGATCACGATCGTCTCGGGGCGTGCGCCG
Source organism: Streptosporangium sp. NPDC049248 (assembly GCF_040678965.1). NCBI lineage: Bacteria > Bacillati > Actinomycetota > Actinomycetes > Streptosporangiales > Streptosporangiaceae > Streptosporangium > Streptosporangium sp. NPDC049248. Next base: position 766 of record NZ_JBFAQY010000002.1, on the reverse strand, counting down.
AGCCTCCTGAACCCCTGGTCGGCGACCACCTTGGCGCTACGGGCCACCGCCTCGTGGTCGGCGGAGAACGACTCGCACGCGACGAGCTCCTCCAGATCCTCAAGCATGACGTCCAGGTTCACCGTGGTCGCCCCAGTTCCGCGCGGAACAGCCGCAGGACGTTGCCGCCGAGGATCTTGAGGATGTCCTCCTCCGGGATGCCCCGACCGGCCAGCGCCCCGGTGACCAGGGGCAGGCCGCTCGGGCCGGACAGTCCGGGCAGGACGGCCAGGGGGTCGACCTCGCCGTATCCGAGATCCTCGCAGCACGGCGGCGTGACGTCGGTCAGCACCTCGCGGACGAAGTCGGGGCCGAGGCCGACGTGGTCGATCCCGCCGACCCGCGCGATGTGCTCGATGTGGTCCACCAGCCGGTCCACGGTGAACTCCGCGGGGTCCGCGGAAAGGAAGCTCGGCACGAAGTTGACGCAGACCACGCCGCCGGTGGCGGCGACCGCGCGGATCTGCTCGTCGGTCAGGTTGCGGTGGTGGTCGCGCAGCGCGCGGGCCGAGGAGTGGGTCGCCAGCACCGGCCTGCTCGCCAGCTCCAGCACGTGCTCCACCCCCGAGGCGCCCAGGTGGGAGATGTCGAAGATCATGCCGAGCCGTTCCATCTCACCGAGAGTCTGCACCCCCGCCGCGGTGAGCCTGCTGCCGGTGGCGTCCTCGCCGCTGCCGTCGGCCAGCGCGGTACGGCCCCAGTGCGCGATCGAGGCGATCCGCACGCC
>NZ_JBFAQY010000001.1:695837-877672 GCF_040678965.1 Streptosporangium sp. NPDC049248 | reverse complement strand
GCGCCCGAACAGGCCGGAGGCCGAAATCACCAGACGGCCACTGAGACGGCCGGCCGGACCACCCGCCCACCGCAGCGGGCACGGCGAACAAGCCGCGTACCCGAATCAGTCAGACGAGATGCCGACCCGGAACACCCGCCCACCACAGCGGGCACGGCGAACAAGCCGCGCAGCGGGCACGGCGAACAAGCCGCGTACCCGAATCAGTCAGACGAGATGCCGACCCGGAACACCCGCCCACCACAGCGGGCACGGCGAGAACCCCGCACACGCAACGGAGCCCCATCACATCGAACACCCCCAGGAGGACCCCAGGTGTACGGCGGAAAGCTCCAGATCAGTCATTCGCCGGGAAATCGGACGCCCACCTGTGCGCGTACCTCGTCCAGGATGCCCATCACGTCCAACGTCGCCTGCCACGGCACCAGTGGGCTCTCCAGCAGCCCCTCGCGCAGGCAGCGCATGGCCTCCGCCGCCTCGTGCAGCATGCCGGTCCCCTCGAAGGGGACGTGGAAGGTCTCCGGCTCACCGCCCACGCGGTGCAGGACGAAGGTGTCGGGACGGAAGAACGGGTTCGGCAGCTCGATCCGGCCGAGCGGACCGGAGATCGACGCGGTGACCGGGCTGCTCGCGGTGATGCCGCAGGAGAGCAGGGCGACGGCTCCGCTGTCGTAGCCGAGCAGCACGCCGGTGTTCTCGTCCACGCCCTCGGGGGTCAGCCGCGCCCAGGACCGCACCCCGGCGGGGACACCGAGCACGAGGTGGGCGAAGGAGATCGGGTAGACGCCCAGGTCGAGCAGGGCGCCGCCGCCCAGCTTCGGGTCGCGGAGCCGGTGGTCGGGCTCGACGGAGACGGAGATCGAGAAATCGGCGTGCACGGAGTCGACCGGGCCGACGGCCCCGCCTTCGACCAGCTCCACGAGCTTGCGGATGCCCGGGACGCAGCGCATCCACATGGCCTCCATCAGGAACAGGCCCCGCTCCCGCGCGAGGTCGACCAGCTTGGCGGCCTCGGCCCGGTTCAGCGTGAACGCCTTCTCGCACAGTACGGCCTTGCCCGCCTCCAGACAGGTCCGTACCGCGGCGTAGTGGGCGTTCTGTGTGTTGGCGACGTAGATGATGTCCACGTCCGGGTCGGCGGCCAGCTCGGCCCAGCTGCCGTGCGCCCGGGGGATGCCGTGCCGGTCGGCGAAGGCTCGCGCGGACTCCTGAGACCTCGATCCGACCGCGACCACCTCGGCGTCCGGCAGGAGCTTCAGGTCTTCGGTGAAGGTGGTGGCGATGCCGCCGGTCGCCAGAATTCCCCACTTAATCGCACTCATGACGACATATCTCACCATGCGCGGCAGGCAGCCGGGCCGGGTACGGCTCTCGGAAAAGGCCGTACCCGAGCCGGTCAGCCCCGGGTGTCGGCGAGCAGGGCGTTCAACACCAGGTCAGGGTGGTCGCGCATGACGCCGCGCATCCGCCACTCGTCGGTGAACAGCGCCAGCAGGGCCCCGTCCAGCGAGCGGGTGAAGACCTCCACCCCGCGCTGACGGGCCAGGATCGGCGCCGACTCGGCGTCGGTGAGCCTGGCGATACCGAAGTCCAGCCGGTCCATCAGGATCTCGGTGTTGAACTCGGCCTCCATCCGGTGCTTGACCACGTCGAACTGCATCGGGCCCACCGCGGCGAGCACCGGCGACTGGTCGCCTCTGACGTCGGAGCGGAGCACCTGGACCACGCCCTCGGCGTCGAGCTGCTCGATGCCCTTGCGGAACTGCTTGGACCGGCTGGAGTCACGGACCCTGGCCGTGGAGAAGTGCTCGGGGGCGAAGCTCGGAATTCGGGGGAACTCGACGGGCGAGCCGTCGTACAGCGTGTCGCCGGGACGCAGCGCGCTGGCGTTCACCAGCCCGACCACGTCGCCGGGGTACGCCTCGTCGATCGTGGCGCGTTCCTGGCCGAAGACCGACTGGGCGTACTTGGTGGCGAACGGGCGGGCGGTGGCCGCGTGGACGAGCACCATGCCGCGCTCGAACCTGCCCGAGCAGACCCGGACGAAGGCGATCCGGTCGCGGTGCGAGGGGTCCATGTTGGCCTGCACCTTGAAGACCAGGCCGGAGAACGGCTCCTCCAGCGGGCGCGGGTCGTCGTCGACGTCCGGCCGGGGCGCGGGAGCGGGGGCGATGTCGACCATGGCGTCCAGCAGGCGGCCGACGCCGAAGTTGGACAGCGCGGCCCCGAACAGCACCGGGGTGGACTCGTGCGCCTCGAAGGTCTTCTGGTCGTGGTCGGCGCCGATCGCGGAGAGCAGGTCGATCTCGTCCTTGGCCCGCTCCCAGTCGCCGCCCAGCTCCATCAGGGCCTGCTCGGCGCTCAGGTCGGTCTCGATCGCCTTGGTGGCGCCGCCGGGAGTGCGGGTGTAGCGGACGATCCGGTCGGCGGCGCGGTCGGCCACCCCGTGGAAGAAGCCGCCGGTACCGATCGGCCAGGTGATCGGCGTGGGCTTCAGACCGGTCTTCTCCTCGATCTCGTCCAGCAGTTCCAAAGCCTCGCGGCCCGGCCGGTCCCACTTGTTGACGAACGTGATGACGGGGATGCGGCGGTGCCGGCACACCTCGAACAGCTTCAGCGTCTGCGGCTCCATGCCCTTGGCCGCGTCGAGCAGCATGACCGCGCAGTCGACGGCGGCCAGCACCCGGTAGGTGTCCTCGGAGAAGTCCGCGTGGCCGGGAGTGTCGACCAGATTGAACATGTGGCCGCGGTACTCGAACCTGAGCGCGGCGGAGGTGATGGAGATGCCCCGGGCCTTCTCCATCTCCATCCAGTCGGAGGTCACCCCACGCCGACCGGACTTGCCGTGCACCGCGCCCGCCTGGCTGATCGCGGAGGCGTGCAGCGCCAGCGCCTCGGTCATGGTCGACTTGCCCGCGTCGGGGTGGCTGATCACCGCGAACGTGCGGCGACGTGCCGCCTCCTGCATGATCGCGGTCATTCCTGATCTCCTAGCGGTGCGTAAAGTGGGGAACTCCGGGCACAGTGCGGGGGCACTGAGGAGGCACTGGACGGCCACTGAAACAGCTTACGCGCCACCACCGGTGTCAACAGATGTGGCAACACTTCCCCAGGCCGCTTGCGCCACCATGGTGTTAAGTGGATCGTGGAACATCTCGGTTCGCCATAGGCCCATCCCAACTGTCCGAAAGCGGCTCAGCTCGTGCAACTCGACGATCTAGTGATGCGCAGATGATCACGCTGCGCTATACGGCAGGGTCCGACGTCGGCCGGATCCGGCAAGGCAACGAGGACGCCGCCTACGCGGGTGCGCGGCTCCTGGCCGTCGCCGACGGAATGGGCGGTCACGTGGGTGGTGAGGTCGCCAGCTCGGCGGCCATCGCCACCGTGGCGTCCCTGGACCAGGAGTGCCCGGGCGACCTCGCCGCCGCCGCCGAGGCCGGGGTCCGCAAGGCCAACCAGCGCCTGCGCGAACTGGTCGCCGAAGACCCGTCACTCACCGGCATGGGGACCACTCTGACCCTGATGCTGTGGAACGGCTCGCGCGTCGCCCTCGCCCACATCGGCGACTCCCGCGCCTACCTGCTCCGCAACGGCGATCTCTATCAGATCACCTACGACCACACCCTGGTCCAGACGCTGATGGACGACGGCCGGATCACCGCCGAGGAGGCCGCCCGCCACCCGCACCGGTCGATCCTGCTGCAGGTCCTCGACGGCAGCGAGAACCTCGAACTCGACCTCTCCCTGCGGGACGCCGAGGTCGGCGACCGCTACCTGCTCTGTTCCGACGGGCTGTCGGGGGTGGTCGAGGCCGAACGGCTCCGCCAGGTGCTCGCCGAGGTCGACGACCTTCAGGAGGTCACCCGGCAGCTGATCGCACTCGCCTGCGAGGCGGGGGGACCCGACAACATCACCTGCGTGGTCGCCGACGTGGTCGAGGGGGAGGTCACCGACAATCCCGTGGTGGTCGGCTCGGCCGTTCCCTCATAGGCGCTCACGGAGGCTCACAGGGGCTTACAGCGGCTCGCGGAAGCCGCCCGCCCGTGGCCGGCCACCGCTCGTGCGGACAGGTCACGGCACGGAGGTACGGCGGGTGTCCCCGGGATGCCCCGGCCGCTTCCCGCTGCCCGGCGAGCCCTGGTCACAGCCGGAGGACAGCGGTTATCGTCGGAGACCCACGTTCCTCGCCGCCCCCCATCGGAGGGATGTCCCCATGTACAAGGAATTCGCCATCGAGGCCATCGTGTGGCTCATCCCCGTCGTGATTCTCGTCGGTCTCGCCTACATGATCACCCGGCCCGTCTGATCTTTCGGGGGCCCGCCGAGGACGCGAGGCCACGCCCGCGCTCCTCGGTTTCCGCCTGCCCCCGGACGGCTCCGCGCCGCCACCTGCGCACAGGCCCCGGAAACCCGCAGCTGGAGCGACTAACACGGATATTTTTCCAATTTGGGAACTATTCTCTTTAACCAATCTTTACCTGTATATAGTCACCTACATGCGCTCGGGGGAGCGCGATCCGGTACGCCAGCAGGGGGACCACACACACCAATGGGCCAGTTCGTCGATGCCACACTGTCTTTTCCGACCGTCCTGTTCACGTTCCTGCTCCTGGTGATCATCGCGTACTGGGTGCTCGTCGTGTTCGGCGTGTTCGGGTTCGACGGCGACGGCGACGGCTCCGAAGCCTTCCTGAGCGGTCTGGGACTCGGCGGGGTCCCGGCCGCACTGGTCATCTCGCTGCTGGTCGTCGTCGCCTGGTTCGCGAGCCTGGTGGGCGGCACACTGTTCACCGGCACCCCCGCCCTGGTGGCGGTACTGGTCGCGGCGCTGGTCTGCGCCTGGGCGTGCACACGCCTCATCGTGCTGCCGCTGCGACGTCTCATCCCGAAGGAGCGCGTCCCCTCCCGCGCCGACTTCGTGGGCCGTGCGTGCGTCATCCGCACAAGCCGGGTCGCCAGTGACTTCGGTCAGGCCGAGGTCACCGCCCCGGACGGCTCCTCCGCTCTCGTTCAAGTGCGTCAGACCGGCGACGACGTCTTCGCCGCCGGAAGCACCGCCCTGATATTCGCCTACGACTCCCCTGGCGAGTTCTTCTGGGTGATGCCCTACGCCGCGGAACTCGACCCTGATCGTCCTATTTAACCGAGGGACCATTTTGGACGTCATCTCCACCGGGCTCGGCATCTTCCTCGCCGTCGTCCTGCTCGTCGTCGTCGGCCTGCTCATCATGATCAGCCGCCTGTTCAACAAGGTCGAACAGGGTAAGGCCCTGATCATCTCGAAGATCAACAAGGTTGACGTCACCTTCACCGGCGCCATCGTGCTGCCCATCTTCCACAAGTCGGAGCTGATGGACATCTCGGTGAAGACCATCGAGATCGCTCGGACCGGCCGTGAGGGCCTGATCTGCCGTGACAACATCCGCGCCGACATCCGCATCACCTTCTTCGTCCGGGTCAACAAGACCGTCGAGGACGTGGTGAAGGTCGCCCAGGCCATCGGCACCGCCCGCGCGAGCGATCAGGAGACGCTGCAGGAGCTGTTCAACGCCAAGTTCTCCGAGGCGCTCAAGACGGTCGGCAAGCAGCTCGACTTCGTGGACCTGTACACCCAGCGTGACCGGTTCCGCGACCAGATCATCCAGGTCATCGGCACCGACCTCAACGGCTACAGCCTTGAGGACGCGGCCATCGACTACCTGGAGCAGACCGCGCTGACCTCGCTCGACCGGAACAACATCCTCGACGCGCAGGGCATCAGGAAGATCACCGAGCTGACCGCCATCGAGCACGTACGGACCAACGAGTTCCAGCGTCGCGAGGAGAAGGAGATCACCCGCCAGAACGTGGACGCGCGGGAGGCCATCCTGGAGCTTGAGCGCCGCCAGGCCGACGCGGAGACCAAGCAGAAGCGCGAGGTCGAGACCATGCGTGCCCGCGAGGAGGCGGAGACCGCCAAGGTCCAGGCCGAGGAGCGGCTCAAGGCGCACGCCGCGAATCTCCGTACCGACGAGCAGCTCGGCATCCAGCAGGAGAACCAGGCCCGCGAGATCGCGGTGGCGGCGAAGAACCGCGAGCGGGTCCTCGCCATCGAGACCGAGCGGATCGAGAAGGACCGCCTGCTGGAGGTCATCGCCCGCGAGCGCGAGACCGAGCTGTCGCGCATCTCCAAGGACAAGGAACTGGAGGGCGAGAAGCGCTCCATCGCCGAGGTGATCCGCGAGCGGATCGTGGTGGAGAAGACCGTCGCCGAGCAGGAGGAGAGCATCAAGCGCCTGCGCGTGGTCGAGGAGGCCGAGCGGACCCGTCAGGCTGTGATCATCCAGGCCGAGGCCGAGGCCCAGGAGAGCCTGGTCAAGGACATCAAGGCGGCCGAGGCCTCCGAGGCGGCGTCCAAGCACCGGGCCCGCGAGGCACTGGTGCTGGCCGAGTCCCGGCAGCAGGCCGCCGAGCTCGACGCCCGCGCCAAGATCCGTCTGGCCGAGGGCGTCCAGGCCGAGACCGCCGCTCCCGGCCTGGCCGAGGTGCAGGTGCGCGAGCGGGACGCCGCGGCGATCGAGAAGATCGGCCGCGCCGAGGCCGCCGTCGAGCGGGAGAAGGCGCTGGCGATCGCCGAGGGCGAGCAGGCCAAGGCGCACGCCGTGGCCACCGCGGTACGCGAGAAGCTGAAGGCGGAGGCCGAGGGCGAGCAGGCCATGGCGATGGCCGCCGCCGCGACGGTCGGGGAGAAGCTCAAGGCCGAGGCCGAGGGTCTCACCGAGAAGGCCGCGGCGATGGCCGCGCTCACCGACGCGACCCGCGCCCACGAGGAGTACCGTCTGCGCCTGGAGGCCGAGAAGGAGATCCGTCTCGCCGGAGTGAACGTGCAGCTCAAGATCGCCGAGGCGCAGGCCTCCGTGGTCTCCGCCGGCCTGTCCAAGGCCAACATCGACATCGTCGGCGGCGACACCGTGTTCTTCGACAAGCTGATGAACTCGATCAGCATGGGCAAGGCGGTGGACGGCTTCGTGGACCACTCCGACGTCGCCCGCACGCTGGCCGAGCCCTACCTGAACGGCTCGTCGAGCATCCCCGCCGACCTGGGCAGGGTCCTCGGCTCGATCGACACCGCCGACGTGCGGAACCTCTCGCTGTCCGCGCTGCTGATGAAACTGATCAAGGATGGCGGCCCCGACGCCGACCGGCTTCGCGGCCTGCTGAGCGAGGCCCAGGCCGCGGCCACCACCACCGAGGTCCCGGTCGCCGCGCTCAACTCCGCCGGCAAGTGACGTCCTCCACGGCGGAGGCCGTCACCGACGCCCCCGGCGCGGAGGGGGCCGGGCTGGACGCGGGCACCTACGAGGTGCTCCGCGCCCGGCTGGCCGAACAGGCCGCCGAGCTGGCCAGGCGGTCCGACGCGCTCAACGCCGAACGCCTGGCGGTGTTCGGCGGAGCCGAGCTGCGCCTGATCGGCACCGAGCGGATACGCACCGAGAACAACTGCGTGCCGCGCGACATCGTCTCGGTCGGCGGGCTCATGCTCTTCGGCTACAACGTGTTCATCGGGCTGAAGCCGGAGACGGCCGTCGCGGACGTCTTCTCCATGCACACGTTCGTACGGGACACGGCGGACGCGTTCCGCTTCGACCCGGCGCCGATGTTCCGTGACCCGCGCTTCGAGCGGGACTTCGCCGAGCTCTACCGGTACTACCGGGAGACCCGGCTGCTCCAGCTCCGCCGGGTCGAGGGCAAGCTGCTGGCCGTCTTCCAGACCGGCCCGCAGGACACCCGGGTGCTGCGCTGGCAGGTCGGGGCGGACGGCACGCTCACCTACATCGACGACCGGGGGGAGCGCGACCACACGTTCCCGCCCTCGCACGACTTCGAGTGGACCCCGGCCACCCGTGACGACCACGTGCTCGGCCGCCACCCGCACATCTCGATCCAGGGCGAGGTGTTCGTCGAGACCGTCGGCGGCGACCTCACCATCAAGATCGAGAACAATACCGAGTCCGGCGAGGGCGTCTACCGCGAGCCCGTCACCGAGCCGCTGCAGAGCCTCGCCGACGCGGAGGTCCAGCACGCCAGGATCGGCCCGCTGATCCTGCTCCGGATCCGGCCGTACAAGGAGCCCGACTGGCGGCACCTGGTCTTCAACACCCGGACCAAGGACGTGGTCCGCCTCGACGGCATCGGGCAGGCCTGCCAGCGCCTGCCCGAGGACCAGGGGATCATCTTCCCCGGCGGCTACTACCTGTCCACCGGGGTCAGCAAGACCTTCGACACCGACGTGTCCGAGCTGGAGTTCGAGCGGGTCATCCGCTCCCCCAACGGCGAGGACGTGCTGTACGTCTTCCACGCCCGCGCCGAGGGGCGCTCGCTGCTGCTGCCGTACAACGTGATCCGCAAGCAGGTGGCGAATCCGCTCTCCTGTCACGGCTACTCGCTGTTCGACGACGGCACGCTGGTCGTCTTCAGGGCCACCTCCGACGAGCCCACCCGCGTCCACCCGATGCAGGTCTGGCAGACGGCGTACCAGTCGGACCTCTACGCCGCCGGCCGTCCGGTCGGCACCGGCCCGCTGGAGCGGATCGGCAACGCGGAGCTGGTCCGGGGCATCTCCGACTGCCTCTCGGTGGCCGGGATGGTCGACGAGATGGCGCCGTCGATCCCGGTCTTCGAGGCGCTGATCGCCTCCTGCGCCCGGGTCTTCGACCACTACCACTGGCTGGGCGAGCACGGGCTGCGCGGTCCGCTCGCCGACGTGCGGGCCACCGCCGAGCAGGTGCTGGACGAGTTCGAGAACGTCCAGTCGCTCACCCGGCAGGCCGCCGAGGCGCTGGAGGCCGCCGCCGCCGACACCACCGCGCTGATCCGGCAGGCGCGGAGCGAGGCGCCCAGGTCCGCCCAGGGCTGGGTGGACCGGCTCTCGCAGCTGCGCCGGTCACAGGGGCACCTGGTGACCCTGCGCGAGCTGCGCCACGTCGACGTCGCCAGGATCGACGCGCTCGACGCGGAGCTGGCGGCCGAGCTGGACAGCACCGCGCAGCGCGCCGCGGGCTTCCTGCGCGGCGACGACGCCTTCGCCGGATACCACGCGGAGGTCGAGGCGCTGGTCTCCGAGGCGGGCGCCATCGCGACCGTGGCCGAGGCCGGGCCGATCGGCGAGCGGCTGGAGCGGCAGGCGCGGGGACTGGAGATCGTGGTCGAGGTGGTCGGCACGCTCGACATCGCCGACGCCACCGTGCGGACCGCCATCCTGGAACGGGTCGGCGAGGTGCTCGGCGGCGTCAACCGCGCCCGCGCCACGCTGGACGCCCGGCGCGGGGAGCTGCTGGCCGGTGAGGGCAGGGCCGCCTTCGCCGCCGAGTACGCCCTGCTGGGGCAGGCGATCACCGGGGCGCTGGCGATGTCCGACACCCCCGAGCGCTGCGACGAGCAGCTGGGCCGGCTGATGCTCCAGCTGGAGAACCTGGAGTCGCGCTTCACCGAGTTCGACGACTTCCTGGGGCAGCTGTCCTCGAAACGGGAGGACGTCTACGAGGCGTTCTCCTCGCGCCGCCAGGCGCTGCTCGACGAACGGGCCCGCCGCGCCGACCGGCTGTCCGACTCCGCGACCCGGATCCTGTCGAGCGTACGGCGCCGCCTGGCCGGGCTGAAGTCGCTGGACGAGGTCAACACCTACTTCGGGTCCGACCCGATGGTGCTCAAGCTCAAGGGCGTGGTCGGGGAACTGCGCGCGCTGGGCGACCAGGTCCGCGCCGAGGAGCTCGAAGGCCGGGTCAAGTCCGCCCGTCAGGAGGCGGGCCGCGCCCTGCGCGACCGGCTCGACCTCTACACCGACGGCGGTGAGACCATCCGGCTCGGCCGCCATCTGTTCGCGGTCAACACCCAGCCGGCCGACCTGACCCTGGTCCCGCACGAAGGCCGGATGGCGTTCGCCGTCACCGGGACCGACTACCGCTCCCCGGTGCTCGACGCGGCCTTCGAGGAGACCCGGCCGTTCTGGAACCAGCTGACGGTCTCGGAGTCGCCGGAGGTCTACCGGGGCGAGCACCTGGCCGCCGCCATCCTGGCCGCCGCCGAGTCCGGCACCCTGAAACTGGGCGAGCGACAGGTCTCCCTGGACGCGCTGCACGAGGCGGCGGTGGCCGACGGGGAGCTGCTGGAGATCGTCCGCCGGGTGGCGGAGACCCGCTACGACGAGGGCTACGAGCGGGGCGTCCACGACCACGACGCCACCGCGATCCTGCAGGCGGCGCTCCGGCTGCACGCGGGCGCGGGCCTGCTCCGCTACCCGCCGGCGGCGCGGGCCGCCGCCCAGCTCTTCTGGACCTACGGCACCGACGAGGCCGCCCGCGCGACCTGGACCACCCGGGCCACCTCGCTGGCCCGGGCCCGGACCCTGTTCGGCCGGGTGGAGGCGGTACGGGAGACCCGTGCCGCCCTCGGCTCCGCGATCGCGTCCTTCAGCCGGGCTCTCCACGACCGTCCGGAGAGCCCGGCGGGCGCGCTCGCCGTGGCCGCCGCGAGCACGGCCGGGGCGCCCCAGACGGCCGGGACCCGCGCGCGGGAGGATGAGGGCGTCTTCGAACTGGCCGGGGAGTATCTCTTCGAGGAACTGGCCGGCAAGCCGTTCGGGTTCGTGACGAGCGCGGGGGCACGGGCGCTGCTCGACCGGTTCGACCGGGCGCTCGGCCCCGCGCGCCGGGAGTTCGAGGAGGACCTGCGAGCGCTCGGCGACGACCTCTCCGGGCGTCACCGCCTGGCCGAGGCATGGCTGTCCGCCTTTGACCTCTCGGCTGACCTCTCGACGCCGGACTCCGGGCCGGACTCGGCATCGGCCCCCGGATCGGCGGAGCTGGTGGAGGCTGTCGCCGTACTGCTCTGCGAGGTGGCGCGGCACGACTCGTCCGCGGCGCTGACCGCCACGGTCGAGGGGCTGCTCGGCGCGCACCCCCGGATCTCCGGGCGCGCGATCCGGCTACGGCTGGACGAGTTCCTGGCCAGGACCCGGCACTTCCGCGACCACCGCGTCCCCGCGTACCGCGCCTACCAGAAGCGGCGCAACGAGCTGGTCGCGGCCGAGCGGACGCGGCTGCGTCTTGAGGAGTTCCAGCCGAAGGTGATGACCGCCTTCGTCCGCAACCAGCTGCTCGACGAGGTCTACCTGCCGCTGATCGGCGACAACCTGGCCAAGCAACTCGGCGCGGCCGGGGATGCCAGGCGGACCGACCAGATGGGCATGCTGCTGCTCATCTCCCCGCCCGGCTACGGCAAGACCACCCTGATGGAGTACGTGGCCAACCGGCTGGGGCTGATCTTCGTCAAGGTCAACGGCCCTGCCCTGGGCCACCTGGTGACCTCGGTGGACCCGGCGCAGGCGCCCGACGCGACGGCACGGCAGGAGATCGAGAAGATCTCCTTCGCGCTGGAGATGGGCAACAACGTGCTGCTCTACCTGGACGACATCCAGCACACCTCCCCGGAGCTGCTGCAGAAGTTCATCTCGCTCTGCGACGGCCAGCGCCGGATGGAGGGCGTCTGGGAGGGCCGGACCCGCACCTACGACCTGCGTGGCAAGCGCTTCGCGGTCTGCATGGCGGGCAACCCGTACACCGAGTCCGGCAAGCGCTTCCGCATCCCCGACATGCTCGCCAACCGCGCCGACGTGTGGAACCTCGGTGACGTGCTGTCCGGCCGGGACGAGCTGTTCGCGCTGAGCTACATCGACAACGCGCTGACCTCCAACCCGGTGCTGTCCCCGCTCTCCACCCGCGACCGCGGCGACATCCGCCTGCTGGTACGGCTGGCGCGGGGCGAGGAGGGGGTCCGGGCCGACCAGCTCTCCCACCCGTACTCCTCGGTGGAGCTGGAACAGGTCCTCGCGGTGCTCCGCAGGCTGCTCCGGATCCAGAAGGTGGTGCTGGCCAACAACCAGGCGTACATCGCCTCGGCCGCCCAGTCTGACGCCTCGCGGACCGAGCCTCCCTACCAGCTCCAGGGCTCGTACCGGAACATGAACAAGCTCGCGGCCCGGGTCGTCCCGGTGATGAACGACGCCGAACTGGAGGCGGTGATCGACGACCACTACCTCGGCGAGGCCCAGACCCTCACCTCGGGGGCAGAGGCCAACCTGCTCAAACTCGCCGAGCTACGCGGCACCCTGACCGCCGGGCAGGCCGCCCGATGGACCGAGGTGAAGGCCGCCTACCTGCGCTCCCAGGCCCTCGGCGGCGCCGAGGACGACCCGATGACCCGCGCGGTCGGCGCGGTCGGCCTCCTCGCCGACCGGGTGAGCACCGCCATCGAACACGCCGCCGACCGGCTCTCCCCCGAACCGTGAAACCCGGTCACGGAGGCCAAGGGCGGCAAGGAACACTCTGGTGGCCCTCGCCCGCCCGGCCCCGTGACCGGTACCCGGTCGAGCTCGCCCCGCCGGCCACCGACGTCCGCCACCACCTGCGGCAGGTCTCCGGTGGCAACGGCGCCGACCACGAGGTCGACGTCACGCTGTCACCCGGCTGATCGACTCCGCCCGATGGCTGTCATCGCCGTCACCTGGGAATGACCAGGTCATGGCTAACGAACCAAAGGTAAGGGTGCGCCGGGTCTACGAGGAGCCGGAAGCCTCCGACGGTGCCCGGGTGCTGGTCGATCGGGTCTGGCCGCGCGGGCTGTCCAAGGAGAAGGCACATCTTCAGGAGTGGTGCAAGGCGGTGGCGCCCTCGACCGAGTTGCGCAAGTGGTACGGCCACGACCCGGCTCGGTTCGAGGAGTTCGGCCGCCGCTACCGGGCCGAGCTGAAGGACCCCGAGCGGGCCACCGCGCTGGAGCACCTGCGGGAGCTGGCGAGTCAGCGAACGGTGACGCTCCTGACCGCGACCAGGCAGGCCGACATCAGCGAGGCCGTGGTCCTCGCCGACCTGCTGCGGAGTTGACCGCGGCGTCCCACGTGAGCCTGGCACCGAGGGGAGCGCGCGGCCGGGTGAGTACCGCCATCGGGCACACCGCCGACCGCCTCTCCCCCGTGAGCTGTCAGCCAGGCGCGAGCAGGGTGAAGTCGGTGCGACCGGAGGCGACTCCGTTGACCTGGACTTCGACCGCGTGGGTGCCGGGGTGGTAGCGCCTGGTGGTGATCTCGCGGAACGAGTGGTCGCGCGAGAGATCGATGGTGTCGCCGGGTGCGAGGGTCCTGGTGGTGAGCTTGAAGGTCTTGCCGCTCTGGCTCCCGTTCGCCTTCCTGTGGTGAACGATGTAGTCGATCGCGAGCCGCACCGGCTCCTGCCCGGGGTTGGTGACGGAGACGGTGAATCTCAGCGTGCCGCCGAACGGCACGGTGGTGCCGGCGAGCTTCGGACCCACGATCTCGACAACCGTGCCCGGGGTGAACCCCATCAGTTCCAGTGCGCCGGGATGGCCTTTCTTGATCAGCGTCCGCAGTCCGTGCCGAACGACTCTCCGCGTGTTGCCGTCCGGATCGGCCAGCCAGGCGGCGGCGGTCTCGATCACCAGGTCGGGCCGCTCCCTGCTGAGGTCGTTGAGATGGTTGGCGACCGAGCGTCGTACGTACTCGCTCTCGTCCCGGTACAGGGCGCTGATGACCGGCACGGTCGACCGGGGGTTCGCGAGGATGGCCGGAACCCGCTTGGCCCAGGGCAGGAAGGCCCGGGTCCCCTCGGTCGCGAGACGGCGGACGTGCTCATCGGGATGAGCGGTCCAGTCGATGATCCGTGCCATCGCGCGATCGAGATCGCGTTCGAGCAGCAGGCGGATGGCGAACTCGGAGGTCAGGCGTGGAGTGAGCTCCGCGAGCGCGTCAAGGGCGTCATCGAACGCCTCGCCGCTCCCGTCCTCGATCGCCTTGGTGGCGACAGCACCGCTCACCGGCCAGATCAGCCAGCCGCTGAAGGGATGTCTCCCGTTCAGCGCGGCCCGGACCGTGCCCGCGAAGGACCCGTAGTCTCCGGGCAGGTCCCGCAGCAGGGCGTCACGCAGCAGGTCGGCACGCTCGCGCAGGGACAGGGGGCCGAGTTCGGAGGTCGCCGCTCGAAGTGCCGTGAGCCGGGCGTCCGGCACGACCGCCCCGACCGCCCGGGCCAGTGCGCGGGCGGTGTCGGGTCCGATGAGCTCGTCGGCGAAGGGCATGTGTGTTCTCCAATGGGACGTCATGGCGGCGGGCCCGCCGCCGCGATGGGGCACGGAGGTCCCTCCTGCTCGTCGTGCGGCCCCGCACGACGAGCAGGAGAGGCCGGGGCTTCCCGGGAGCGCCGCGAGTCGTGGATCCGCCGCCCCGGCCGGGAGGCCGCGTGATGGCACGGCCGTCTTCGGGGCGGATGCCCGGCGTCGGCCGGCTCACCTGCCGGAGGGGCGGGCGCGGATGTGCAGGCGTTCGCCCTGGGGGCCGAACAGGCTGAGTATCTCGGCGGGTTCCGGGCCGGGACTGCTGAACGCGTGCGGGATGTGGGTGTCGAACTCCGCGACCTCTCCGGGCATCAGGACGATCTTCTTCTCACCGAGCGACAGGCTCAGCCGCCCGGACAGGACGTAGAGCCACTCGTAGCCCTCGTGGACCCGCTGTTCCGGCCCGCAGCCGGGCCGGCTCGCCGGAATGATCATCTTGTACGCCTGCAGCCCGCCGGGCCTGCGGGTCAGCGGGATGAACGTCATGCCCTCACGGGTGATCGCGCGCTGGTGGACGCGCGGATCGCCGGTCTCCGGCGCGCCGACGAGCTCGTCCAGGGGGAGCTGGTGGGCTCGGGCCAGCAGGAGCAGGAGTTCCAGGGTGGGACGACGCTGGCCGGACTCCAGGCGGGACAGGGTGCTGACCGAGATCCCGGTGGCCTCGGAGAGCTGCGCCAGGGTCGCGCCGCGCTGCCGGCGCAGTGCCCGCAGGCGCGGGCCTACCGCGTCGATGGCCCTGTCGAGGGCCTCGTCCGGAGGGAGGGCGTCGTCGTTCATGCCATCTATTTGCCATCCCGGCAAAGGCATTTGTCAAATCCGCCACCTTGGGCGGATAGTCCAGCGACGAGACGGCCGCCGTGATCCCACTCCGGCCGTACCACGAGCGAAGGAGAGCACACGGTGGAGGAGAAGTACGACGTGGTGGTGGTCGGCGGCGGCGCGGCCGGTCTCAGCGGGGCTCTGACCCTGGGCCGGGCGCGCCGCTCGGTGCTGGTGGTCGACGCCGGTGCCCCGCGCAACGCCCCGGCCGGGCATGTGCACAACTACCTGGGCCGCGAGGGCACGCCCCCCGGCGAGCTGCTGGCCGTCGGCCGCGCCGAGGTGACCGGCTACGGCGGTGAGATCGTGACCGGCACCGTCACCTCGGTCCATCGGCTGGAGGGCGACGACGGCTTTCGCGTGCTGCTCGCCGACGGCCGACAGGTACGGGCTCGGCGGCTGCTGGTGACCACCGGCCTGGTGGACGAGCTGCCCGACGTTCCGGGGCTGGCCGAGCGATGGGGACGCGACGTCCTGCACTGCCCGTACTGTCACGGCTGGGAGGTCCGCGACCAGGCGATCGGCGTCCTGGCCGACAGCCCGATGGCCGCGCACCAGGCCCTGCTGTTCCGGCAGTGGAGTGAGCGGGTGACCCTGTTCCTGCACACCGCCGCCAAGCCCACCGATGAGGAGTACGAGCAGCTGGCCGCCCGGGGCGTCACCCTGGTGGAAGGCGAGGTCGCCGCCCTGGAGACGACCGGCGACCGGCTCGACGGCGTCCGGATGCGTTCGGGAGAGCTCGTCCCCTGCCAGGCCGTGGTGGTCGCGCCGCGCTTCACCGCCCGGGCCGACGTGCTCGCCTCCCTCGGGCTGGAGCCGGTCCCGCAGCTGGTCGGCGGCCACGTCGTCGGCAGCCACGTGCCCGCCGATCCCACCGGGGCCACCGCGGTGCCCGGGGTGTGGGTGGCCGGCAACGTGGCGGACCTGCGCGCCCAGGTGATCGTCTCCGCCGCCTCGGCACTGAACACCGCCGCGGCCATCAACGCCGACCTCATCGCCGAGGACACCCGCCACGCCGTCGCCGCTCACCGCCGGCGGCCCGAGTCCCTCTCCGGCCACGCCGAACGGGTGCCTGACGACCGGCACGGCCCCGCCACCGCGGCAGCACCGGACGCTCACCGGCACACCGACCAGGACGCCCTGGTCGAGGGCATGTTCAGCGAGCAGGCCTGGGAGGAGCGCTACCGTTCCCGTGACGCGGTCTGGAGTGGCCGGCCCAACCCCCAGCTCGTGGCCGAGACCGCCGACCTGCCCCCCGGCACGGCGCTCGACGTCGGTTGCGGCGAGGGGGCCGACGCCCTCTGGCTGGCCGAACGCGGCTGGCGGGTCACGGCGGCGGACTTCGCCACCGTCGCCCTGCGGCGCGGCGCCGAACACGCCGAGGCCCTCGGCGCGGAGGTGGCCGGGCGGATCGACTGGGTGCACGCCGACCTGACCGGCTGGGCACCCGATGAGGGCCGCTTCGACCTGGTCACCGCCCATTTCATGCACCTGCCGAAGGAGCAGCGCGAGGCACTGCACACCCGGCTGGCCGCCGCGGTGGCCCCCGGCGGGACTTTGCTCATCGTCGGCCACCACTTCTCGGACCTGGAGACCACGATGCCCCGGCTCAACGTGCCCGAGATGTTCTTCACCGCCGAGGAGGTCGCGCACTCCCTCGACCCCGACCTGTGGGACATCCTCGTCACCGACACCAGACCGCGCCTCGCCGACGACCCCGAGGGCCGCCAGGTCACCATCCACGACGCCATCCTGCGAGCCCGCAGGCGCCCGTGACCGGCCGCCCCGGTCACCG
Source organism: Streptosporangium sp. NPDC049248 (assembly GCF_040678965.1). Lineage (NCBI taxonomy): Bacteria > Bacillati > Actinomycetota > Actinomycetes > Streptosporangiales > Streptosporangiaceae > Streptosporangium > Streptosporangium sp. NPDC049248. Next base: position 860,892 of record NZ_JBFAQY010000001.1, on the reverse strand, counting down.
CTCGGGAAGCCTCGGGTCGGCGGACATCGCCTCGCGCGGCGACCGCGTCCCGAGGGCCGTCGGCCAGAGGGACCGCGAAACCCTCCCCCGGGCAGGTGAGGGGGTGCCCGGTTGCCAGGTCGTCGCCGGATGTCGAATACGGTGAGCAGGTGTCGGTCGGCGACCGGGTCGAGCAAAAGCTAAGGAAAGCAGTGAAGCTTCTTCATTCAGGGAAGGTCCGCGACGTCTACGAGGACCGCGGGGACATCATCCTCGTGGCGTCCGACCGGGTGTCGGTGTACGACGTGATCCTGCCCACGCCCATCCCCGACAAGGGGAAGATCCTCACTCGGCTCTCGCTCTGGTGGTTCGAGCAACTCGCCGACATCGTGCCCAACCACGTGATCTCGGCGACCGACGTACCCGCCGAGTTCGCGGGCCGTGCGGTGCGGTGCAGGAAGCTGGAGATGGCGAAGGTCGAGTGCGTCGCGCGCGGCTACCTGACCGGCGGCGGGCTGAAGGAGTACCTGGCGCACGGGTCGGTCTCGGGCGTGCCGCTGCCGCCCGGCCTGCTGGACGGCTCCAAGCTGCCCGAGCCGATCTTCACCCCGTCCACCAAGGCGCCGCTGGGGCAGCACGACGAGCCCATCTCCTTCGACGAGGTGGTCGCCCTGGAGGGCGCCGAGGTCGCCGAGGAGTTCCGGCGGATCACGCTGGAGATCTACCGGCGAGGCTCCGAACTCGCCGCGGAGCGGGGCGTCATCATCGCCGACACCAAGATCGAGCTGGGCTGGGACTCCGAGGGCACTCTCGTGCTCGGCGACGAGGTGCTGACCTCCGACTCCTCCCGTTTCTGGCCCGCCGACCGGTGGGAGCCCGGCCACGCGCAGTTCTCCTTCGACAAGCAGTACGTGCGTGACTGGGCGACCGGCACGGGCTGGGACAAGAAGGAGCCTGCCCCGGAGGTCCCCGCCGAGGTCGTGGAGGTCACCAGGGCACGCTACATCGAGGCGTACGAACGCATCACCGGCAGAACCTGGTAGGAGCCCGGCCCGGACCCGCCACATCGAGGCGTACGAACTCCGACTCCCCGACGCCCGGGTAGGCGGCCTGAGTCCCCTACAGGGAGAGTTTCCTCTCGACCGCGGCGCCCACGATGGTCGGTTCCACCGGGGCGGAACCGGTGGGCGCCCCGAAGTCGGCCACGATGCAGGTGATGTTGTCGGGGCCGCCGCCCCGGTTGGCGAGGTCGATGAGCCAGCGAGCCGCCTCGTCGGGATCGGAGATCTCGGTCAGCGTGTTGAACAGGGTCTCGGGGCCGACCACGGCGGTCAGGCCGTCGGAGCAGAGCAGGTAGCGGTCCTCCGGGTAGGCCTCGCGCAGCGACAGGTCCAGTTCGCCGTCGCCGGTGCCCTCAAGGACCCGCAGCACCATTGACCGGCGCGGGTGCTCGGCGGCCTGCTCAGGGGTGATCCGTCCCTCGTCCACCAGCGACTGGACCAGGGTGTGGTCATGGGTGATCTGGTAGAGGGCGCCGTCGCGCAGCATGTAGGCCCGGGAGTCTCCGACATGGGCCAGGGCGAAGGTGGCGCCGTCCCAGAGCATGGCGGTCAGGGTGGTGCCCATGCCGCGCAGCGTGGGATCCTGCTCGCTCATGTCGCGCAGTGTGTGGTTGACGTCCCTGGCGGCGCCCTTGAGCGCGGCGAGCAGGTCGACACCGTCGGCGGGAAGGGTGCCGTCCAGTGCCGCCATGGCGGTGACGGCAAGTGAGCTGGCGACCTCTCCACCCGCATGACCACCCATGCCGTCCGCTATGGCGAGCAGGCGCGCGCTCGCGTAGCCCGAATCCTCGTTCGCCTCACGGCGGACCCCCACGTCGGAGCGGGCCGCGTAGCGCAGTGCCAGTGGTTGGTTCAGTGCCATGAAGGCAGTAAATCATTGGTTGAAGCACTTCACAAGCAAAGACGTTGTAGACCGTTGCGGCACAGTCAACTACTGTGGCCCAACATGGAGGAGTCCCAGGAGATCACCGTGAACGCGGGCGACATCGCCCGGCTTGCCGGGGTCGGCAGGGCAGCGGTGAGCAACTGGCGCCGCCGCCACGAGGACTTTCCCCAGCCGGTGGGCGGTACCGCCTCCAGCCCACTGTTCTCGCTGCCGGAGATCGCCGGGTGGCTGCGCGCGAACGGCAAGTCCTTCGAGGTCTCGCTCGGCGACCTGGTCTGGCAGCGGATGCGCACCTCGGTCGACGACCTCAGACTGGGCGAACTGGTGGCCAAGGTCGGCGCCTTCCTGCTGTTCCTGCGCCGCGAGCCCACCGCCTGGCGTGATCATGGTACGAAGTCTCTCACCCGGATGGCAGAGGTGACGACCGATCTCCCCGGCTCCGCCGATCTCCGCCTGGACGATCTGGCCCTCGTCCGGCTGGTCGCCGAGCTGGCCGCCGAACGTGACCCGCTGGAGGTCTTCGAGTTCCTGTGCGAGCGCTACGTCGAGGCGCACTCCCGCCAGCTCTCGGTCACCAGGGACGATGTGGCCGAGCTCATGGTCCGGCTGGTGGTGCGGGAGGGGGACGTCGTCCTGGACCCGGCATGCGGTGTCGGAACGCTGCTGCTGGGCGCGGACAGCTCGACGGCCCGGCGGGGAAGCGCTTCGAACGGCGGGAAGACCATCCTGATGGGGCAGGAGATCAACGAGACGAACGCGCTGCTCAGCGCGGTTCGGGTGCTGCTGCGCGGGACCGAGGCGCGGATCGTCGCCGGTGATTCGCTCCGCGAGGACGGCCTGGCCGGTGACGTGGCCGACGCCGTGGTCTGCGACCCGCCGTTCAACGAGCGGGTCTGGGGGCACGAGGAGCTCGCCGGTGACCCGCGCTGGGAGTACGGCCTGCCGCCGCGCGGTGAGTCCGAGCTCGCCTGGGTGCAGCACTGTCTCGCCCGCGTGCGGCCGGGCGGCCTGGTGGCGATCCTGATGCCCACCGCCGCCGCCAGCCGTCGTCCGGGCAAGCGGATCCGCGGCAACCTGCTCCGGGCGGGGGCGCTGCGGGCCGTGGTGACGCTGGCGCCCGGCGGCCCCGACCTGTGGATACTCCGCAGGCCCGACGGTGGGCGTCCACCGTCCCAGCTGCTGGTGGTGGACGCCGGCGAGGACCTGTCGGTCGTGGAGCCCGCCTGGCGCGCGTACCTGGAGAACCCCGAGGCCGAGCCGTCCGGCGAGGGCCGCACGGTGCGCATCATCGACCTGCTCGACGACGAGGTCGACCTCGCCCCGGCCAGGCACCGCCCGCAGCACAGCGGCCTCGACTTCCCGCGCGACTTCACCGAGACCCTGGCCGGCTTCATGGGTGCCTCGGCCACGCTGTCGGAGGCCGCTCCCGCCCTGGAGTTGCTCGCCGAACGGCAGGACCTGCCGACCACCACGGTCGGCGAGCTGGCCAAGGCGGGGCTGATCACGATCCTGCAGGCGCCGCCGAGGATGTCGGCGGACGAGGGCCCTCTCCCGGTGCTGACCGCCGACGACACCGCGGCGGGCGCCTCACCCTCCGGCCGTACCACCCTCGACCCGGCACTGATCATGATCAGGCCCGGCGACGTGGTGACCACGGTGCTCGGCGCGGTCAGGGTGATCACCCAGAGCGGCGCGGCGCTCGGCCCGCAGCTCACGCTGTACCGGGTCGACCCGCAGCGGCTCGACTCCGGGTTCCTGGCCGGTTTCCTGCGCTCGGCCGACGCGGCCAGGGTCCATCCCTCATCCAGCCGCCTCGACGTGCGGCGGGCGAGGGTGCCCATGCTGCCGCTGTCCGACCAGCGGATGTACGGAACGGCCTTCCGCGAACTGTTCGAACTGGAGGACAGACTGCGCGAGACGAGGGCACTGGGGGAAACGCTGATCCGGCTAGGCTTTGACGGACTGGTCGACGGCCATCTCCGGCCATGCGACCAAGGGGCGTGATGCCCGCGCTTCCAGGGGAGGGTCGATGGTCATCGGCGACCGATACGTACTCGACGACCTCCCTCTCGGCCAGGGGGGCATGGGGGCCGTCTACGGCGGCCATGACAGGCATCTCGACCGCAGGGTGGCCGTCAAGTTCCTGAGGTTCCTCACCGGCCCCGACGAGGAGCTGAAGCGGCGTTTCCTGCGCGAGGCCCGCATCCTGGCCAGGCTGGAGCACCCCGGGGCACCGGTCCTCTACGACTTCGGCACCTTCGACCAGCGGCTGTTCCAGGTGATGCAGTTCATCGAGGGCGTCACCGTGGCCGACCTGGTCAGCGAGCACGGACCGCTCCCGGTGCCCTGGGCCGCGGCGATCGCCGCCCAGGCCTGCGCGGTGCTGACCGCGGCCCACGCGCTGTCCGTCTGCCATCGCGACCTGAAGCCGACCAACCTGATGCTCTGCCCCGACGGGAGCGTCAAGGTCCTCGACTTCGGCCTGGCCGTGCTCCGCGAGGCCGACTCGACGCAGTTCACCCGGGTCGGCCAGATTCTCGGCACCCCGTCGTACATGGCACCCGAGCAGATCCAGCGCGGCCTGTCCGGTCCCCGCAGCGACCTCTACGCCCTCGGGTGCGTGATCCACGAGATGCTGACCGGCCGCCAGCTGTTCACCGGCCCCACCGAGTACGCCGTGTTCGAGCGCCAGGTGAAGGAGCGCCCGCCCGAGGTTCCGGGGGTCCCCGCCGAGCTGAACCGCCTCCTCGCCGACCTGCTGGAGAAGGACCCGGAGAACCGCCCCGCGGGCGCCGACGTCCTCTACGAGCGGCTGCAGCCCTTCGCGGTGGACCTGCCGATGCTGCCGGGCTTCCTGCACCCGTCGTCGGTGCCGAGCCCGGGCCGGATGTACGCGCGAATGGTCGGCCGGGTCCTGGCCTGACGGCCCCTGCCCGGCGGTCACCGCGCGACCGTCCCGGCGGGGCGTGTCCTAGCGGTCGGCGGTCTCCCGGCTGGCCTCCGGTGGCCGGAGGCCTGCCCGCCGGAGCGTCCCGGGCGAGGGCTGCGGCCTCGATCAGCCCGGCGTCGGCGAGGCGGCCGAGCTCGCCGTAGAGCCGGCTCCGGGTGGCGGGCCGGAGGTTGGCGAGCGAGACAGCGAAGACCTTCATCGGGTCGTATCCGCTCGCCGGCCCCTCGGAGAGCAGGCCGGGCGGCGCACGTCGAAAGCTTACGGCCTCTTCCGACGTTCTTCTATTGACATGTCGCTCATGGGAGCTTTCTTTCGACATATCACCAGTGGAAGATCCAGGAGGGATCATGACCCCGTCCTATCTGCAGGGTGACCTCGCCCCGGTTCCCGACGAGATCGACGTCCACGATCTGACCGTCGAAGGGCTCCTCCCCGCCGAGCTGAGCGGACGCTACTTCCGCAACGGCCCCAACCCGCTGCCGGGGCAGGACCCCGGCCACTGGTTCGCCGGCCCCGGCATGATCCACGGTGTCCGCCTGCGCGACGGCCGCGCCGAGTGGTACCGCAACCGGTGGACCCGGACCACCCAGTTCACCGGCGACGCCCGGTTCCTGGGCCCCGACGGCATCGACCTGACCGCCGTCAGCGCCAACACCAGCGTGGTCCGGCACTCCGATCGGCTCTTCGCCCTGGTCGAGAACGGCCTGCCGTACGAGATCACCCCCGAGCTGGGCACCATCGGCGCCTGCGACTTCGGCGGCAGGCTGACCACGGCCATGACCGCCCACCCCAAGGAGGACCCACGCACCGGGGAACTGCTCTTCTTCGGCTACGGCTTCTTCCCCCCGTACCTCACCTACCACCGCCTGTCCGCCGGCGGCGAGCTGGTCGAGAGCCGGGAGATCGAGGTCCCGGGGCCGACCATGATGCACGACTTCGCGATCACCGAGAACCACGTGGTCTGGCTGGACCTGCCGGTGGTCTTCGATCTGGAGATGACGGACCACGGCATCCCCTACCGGTGGGACGACGCCTACGGCGCCCGGCTCGGCGTGATGGGACGCGCCGACGGGAAGACGCGCTGGTTCGACGTCGACCCCTGCTACGTCTTCCACGTCGGCAACGCCCACGAGGACGCCCTGGGCCGGATCGTCCTCGACGCGATCCGCTACACCCCCGGCAGCTTCCAGAGCGTGTGGGAGAGGGTCGGCAGCGGGGTGGACGAGGTCCCCGGCCCCGGCGCCGCGGGAAACCCGGAGCGGGGAGCGACCCTGCACCGGTGGACGCTCGACGCCAGGAGCGGTCTCGCCAAGGAGGAGCGGCTCGACGACCGCGCCGTCGAGTTCCCCACGATCAGCGGGGCGCGCACCGGACTTTCCAGCCGCTACCTGTACACCGTGACCGAGAAGGCGATCGTCAAGTACGACACGGAGACCGGCGCGAACGACGTCAGGGAGACCGGCGGTGCGACGGGCGAGGCGGTGTTCGTCCCGGCCGAGGGCGAGCGCGCCGAGGACGACGGCTGGCTGATGGCGGTCGTCACCTCGAAAGGCGACTCGGCACTGTGGGTGCTGGACGCCGGCACGCTGGAGTCCGTGGCGACGGTGCGGCTGCCACGCCGGGTGCCCACCGGCTTCCACGGCTCCTGGTTCGCCGACGCCTGACCGCCGCCACGGTGCCCCGTGACCGGCGATCGGGGAGAATACGCCCCGTGGAAGGGCGATGGGTCGAGGTGGCGGACCGGGTGCTGGTGCGGCGGTACGCCGAGCTGGACCTGTCGGTGGGGCTGGTCGTGGGCGACGGCGGCTGCCTGGTGGTCGACACGCGGGGAGACGAGCGGCAGGGGGCCGAGCTGGTCTCGGAGGTCAGGCGGGTGACATCCGCCCCGTGGGCGGTGGCGATCACCCACTCGCACTTCGACCACAGCTTCGGCACCCGGCCCTTCCTCGACTGCCCCGTCTGGGCGCACGAGGGCTGCCGGACCGACCTGGCCGACAACGGCGGCCGGGCCAGGGACGAGTGGGCACACCACTACCGGGATCGGGGGCGTGCGGACATCGCCGACGACATCGCGAGCACCGAGATCGTACTGCCGGACCACCTGGTGGCCGGCCGGGCGGAGCTGGTCGTCGGCGGTCGCCCGGTAGTCCTGGCCCACCTCGGCCGCGGCCACTCCGGCAACGACCTGGTCGTCCACGTGCCGGACGCCGGCGTGGTCTTCGCCGGGGACCTGGTGGAGAACGGCGCCCCGCCCGCCTACGAGGACGCCTATCCCCTCGAATGGCCGGCCACCCTCGCCGGGCTGCTCGACCTCCTCGGCGACAGCGGCGGCAGCAGCGGCGGCAGCGGCGGCAGCGGCGGCAGCGGCGTCGTCGTCCCCGGCCACGGCGACCCGGTCGACCGCGCCTTCGCCGCCGCCCAGCACGCGGAGATCACCGCCCTGGCCCGCCTGTGCGAGCGGGTGGCGGCGGGCCTGCTCTCCCCCGCCGACGCCGTGCGCCTGTCGCCGTACCCGGAGGAGACCACCAGGACCGCCCTCGGCCGCCCCTGTTGAGCGCGGCTCAGATCTCCTCCCGGAGCCCGGCCGTCGGGTCGAGCTGGCGCGGCTGGTTCGCGATCCTCGGGTGATGCAGGTCGAAGGCCGGCCGCTCCGAGCGGATGGTCGGGATCGAGGTGAAGTTGTGCCGGGGCGGCGGGCAGGAGGTGGCCCACTCCAGTGAGTTTCCGAACCCCCACGGGTCGTCCACGGTCACCCGCCGGGCATGGCGCGCGGTGTGCCAGAGGTTGTAGAGGAACGGCAGCGTGGAGGCGCCGAGCAAAAACGCGCCGAGCGAGGAGATCAGGTTGAGCGTGGTGAACCCGTCGATCGGGCTGTAGTCGCCGTAGCGGCGCGGCATGCCCTGCGCGCCCAGCCAGTGCTGGACCAGGAAGGTGGCCTGGAAGCCGATGAACAGCATCCAGAAGTGCAGCTTGCCCAGCCCTTCGTGCAGCATCTTGCCGGTCATCTTCGGCCACCAGAAGTAGAAACCCGCGAACATCGCGAACACCACGGTGCCGAAGACCACGTAGTGGAAGTGCGCGACCACGAAGTACGAGTCGTGCACCTGGAAGTCGAGCGGCGGGGAGGCCAGGATGACCCCGGTCAGCCCGCCGAGCAGGAAGGTGACCAGGAAACCGACGGCGAACATCATCGGTGATTCCATCGATATGTGCCCGCGCCACATGGTGCCGGCCCAGTTGAAGAACTTCACCCCCGTCGGGATGGCTATCAGGAACGACATGAAGGAGAAGAAGGGCAGCAGCACCTGTCCGGTGGTGAACATGTGGTGCGCCCACACGGTCATCGACAGCCCCGCGATGGCGATGGTCGCGCCGACCAGGCCGATGTAGCCGAAGATCGGCTTGCGGCTGAAGACGGGGATCACCTCGCTGATGATGCCGAAGAACGGCAGCGCGATGATGTAGACCTCCGGGTGGCCGAAGAACCAGAACAGGTGCTGCCAGAGCAGCGCTCCCCCGGTCTGCGGATCGTAGACGTGGGCGCCGTGCCTGCGGCTGGCCTCCAGCGCGAGCAGCGCGGCGGACAGCACCGGGAAGGCCATCAGCACCAGCAGGCCGGTCAGCAGCACGTTCCAGGTGAAGATCGGCATGCGGAACATCGTCATTCCGGGGGCCCGCATGCAGATGATCGTGGTGATGAAGTTGACCGAGCCGAGGATCGTGCCGAGACCGGCCATCACCAGGCCCACGATCCACAGGTCACCGCCGACCTGCGGGGAGTGGGGCGCCGTGGAGAGCGGCGCGTACGACGTCCAGCCGAAGTCGGCGGCGCCGCCGGTGGTGAGGAAACCGAAGATGACGATGACGCCGCCGAAGAGGAAGAGCCAGTAGCTCACCATGTTGAGCCGAGGGAACGCCACGTCCGGCGATCCGATCTGCAGCGGCATGATCACGTTGGCGAACCCGGCGAACAGCGGGGTCGCGAACAGCAGCAGCATGGCCCCGCCGTGCATGGTGAACATCTGGTTGTACCGCTCCAGGCTCACCACCTGCATGCCCGGCTGGATGAGCTCCGCCCGGATGATCATGGCCATGAGCCCGGCGAGCACGAAGAAGACGAACGCGGTGATCATGTACAGGTACCCGATCACCTTGTGGTCGGTGCTGGTCAGCCAGTTCACGACCAGTGAGCCCGGCACTCGGTTGCGCGGCGCCAGCGGTGAGGTCAGCGGCTCCTCACTTGACTGCTCGGAGGTCGTCACAGCCCACCCCCTCGGAAACCGGCTCGTCCATGAACCGGCCCATCCTCGAACCGGCGCGGCATCCGATCCCCGCCGCCTTCCATCCCGCCATCCCCAGGAAAAGTCACTCCCACTCGCTCCCTTCCGCCATCTTGCCCGCGCGCTGACCTGGCGATTAATCGCCCTCATCCGGACCTCGCCGGCCCGGGTGGGCGGCATGGGACGCCCCGCCGTGCTTGACCCGGGAGTGAAAAGGGCACTCCGCTGGAATACGGAGCGTCGAAAGGAACACCTCATGGCCCAGCGACAGCGAGTCGTCGTGATCGGAGGAGGGTTCGCGGGCTTCACCGCGGTTCGCACCCTTTCCAGGATGGCGAAGGGCGCGATCGAGATCGTCCTGATCAACCCGACCGACTACTTCCTCTACCTGCCGCTGCTGCCCGAGGTCGCGGCGGGGATCCTCGACCCGCGCAAGGTGGCGATCCCGCTGGCCGGAAACCACCCCGGCGTGCGGCATCTGCTCGCCACCGCGGACACCGTCGACATCGAGGCACGCCGCCTGAGGTGCACGGACGCCGAGGGCAACCCCCGCGAGCTGAGCTACGACCGCCTGGTGATCGCGGTCGGCAGCGTCAACAAGCTGCTCCCCATACCCGGTGTCGCCGAGCACGCCCACGGTTTCCGCAGCATCGCCGAGGCCCTCTACCTGCGCGACCACCTGATCCGCCAGATCGAACTGGCCGCCACCTCCTCCTCCCCCGAGGAGCGCAGGGCCCGATGCACCTTCGTGGTCGTGGGCGCCGGGTACACCGGTACCGAGGTGGCGGCCCAGGGACAGTTGCTCACCCTCGACATCCTCAGGAGGCTGCCGGAGCTGCGTGACCAGCCGGTCCGCTGGATCCTCGCCGACGTCGCCCCGCGCATCCTCCCCGAACTCGACGAGCGCCTGTCGCGGACCGCGCACCGAACGCTGTCGGAGCGGGGCGTGGAGATCCGCACCGGTACGAGCGTGGCCGAGGCGACGGCGAACGGCGTCGAACTCTCCGACGGGGAGTTCGTGGCGACCCGGTCGCTGATCTGGTGCGTCGGCGTGCGCCCCGACCCGATGGTGGAGTCACTGGGGCTGCCGACCGAGAAGGGGCGGCTGCTCGTCGACGAATACCTGCGGGTGCCGGGACACCCGGAGATCTACGCCTGCGGCGACGCGGCCGCGGTGCCGGACCTCACCCGCCCCGGCCGGTACACCGCGATGACCGCCCAGCACGCCGGCCGCCAGGGCAGACGTGCCGCCCGCAACATCGCCGCCTCGTACGGTCGCGGACGGCTCCGGCCGTACCGGCACAACGACCTGGGGTTCGCCGTCGACCTGGGCGGGGTCGCCGCCGCCGCGGACCCGCTGGGCGTGCCGCTGTCCGGCATGGTCGCCAAGGCGGTGACCCGGGGTTACCACCTGCTGGCCGTCCCGCACGGCCGGGCGCGCATCGCCGGAAGCTGGCTGCTGGACCTCGTGCTGCCCCGCCAGACCGTCCAGCTGGGCATGGTCAGCGGCGCGGAGGTCCCGCTCACCTCCACCACCCCCGAGCGCCCGCACGGAGTGAGCGCCCCGGAGCCCGAGCCGGCGAGGCGAGCCTGAGCGGATGAAGCGTAAAGGACGGCGAAATCTTCGACCCTCTCGGCGATGCCACACCGAAGCGGGGTAAGGGGCCGGGTATGGCAGAAATCGGTTACACGATGATGTGCGAGCAGACACCCGCCAGGCAGCTGGTCGAGGACGTCGCCACGGCCGAGCGGGTCGGCTTCGACTACGCGGTCATCTCCGACCACTACTTCCCGTGGCTGGAGGAGATGGGGCACTCCCCGTACGCCTGGTCGGTGCTCGGCGCGGCCGCGCAGGCCACCGCGCGACTGCCCCTGATGACGTACGTGACCTGCCCGATCATGCGCTACCACCCGGCGGTGGTGGCGCAGAAGGCGGCGACCATGGGAGTGCTGAGCGAGGGCCGCTTCACGCTGGGGCTGGGCGCGGGGGAGAACCTCAACGAGCACGTGATCGGGGAGGGCTGGCCGTCGGCCGACACCCGGCACCTGATGTTCAGGGAGGCCATACAGATCATCAGGGAGCTGTTCGAGGGCGAGTACGTCAACTATCGTGGCGAGTTCTTCGACGTCGACTCGGCCAAGCTGTTCGACCTGCCCGAGCAGCCCGTCCCGCTGGCGATCGCCGCCTCTGGCGGCCGTTCGGGGAACATCGCCGCCGAGTACGGGGACGCGCTGGTCGCGATCGACCCCGACGCGGACCTGGTGCGCGTGTTCGCCGACGCGGGCGGCGCGGGCAAGCCCGTCTACGGCCAGCTCGCGATCTGCTACGACCCCGACGTGGCGGCCGCCACGGAGCGGGCGCACCGGCTGTGGCGCTGGTCGGCGGCCGGCTGGAAGGTCATGGCCGAGCTCCCCGGGCCCGTCAACTTCGCCGCCGGCGCCCAGACCGTGCGACCGGAGGACATCACGGCGAAGGTGCCGTGCGGTCCCGACGTGGACGCCGTGGTGGAGGCGGTGCGCGCCTACACCGACGCCGGTTTCACGCACGTCGCCCTGGTCCAGATCGGCCACGAGCACCAGGGCATGTTCTTCGACTGGTCCGAGAAGGAACTGCTTCCCGCCCTGAGCCGCCTCTAGTGGCTCCCGGCGGGAAACGGGCGAGATGGTCCGGAGGCCGGGTCGATCCTCCCTTCGCGGGGAGCGACGGCCAGGCGGTTCCGCAGGAGCGCACAGGGAAGGTTCACCCGGGTGAATGACGTGTGGGATCTGGCGGTCGTCGGCGGTGGGCCCGCGGGGGCGGCGGCCGCGCTGCGCGCGAGGCAGCTCCGGCCTGACGCGCGGGTGCTCCTGCTCGATCGGGCCGACTTCCCCCGCGACAAGGCCTGCGGCGACGGCATCGCCGCCCACTGCCGTGACGAACTCGCCCTGCTGGGCATCCCCGACCTCATCGCCGACCACCGGCCGGCGCGGCGCCTGGCGGTGGTCTCCCCCGGCGGCGCGCGTGTCTCGGCCACCTCCGCCCGGCCCAACCATGTCGTTCCCCGCCGGGTCTTCGACGCCCGCCTCGTCGACGCCGCCCGTGCCCGCGGTGTCGAGGTCCGCCGCCACCACGTCCGCTCGCTCGCCGTCCTCGACGACCGCATCGTCCTCGACGGCACCGTCACCGCCCGCGCCGTCGTCGCCGCCGACGGGGCCAACTCGACGATGCGGCGCCTCATCGGCGTCTCCCCCGCCCCCGACAGGCACACCGCGATCGCCGTACGCGGCTACGCCGACGTACCCGCCGACGACGACGTGCAGTCCATCTTCATGCAGCAGGACGGATGGCCCGCGTACGCGTGGTCGTTCCCCATCGGCGACGGCACCGCCAACATCGGCTTCGGGATGCTCCTGCCCAGGCTGCGCGCCACCGGCCTGCCGGGCCGCGAGGTGCTGCACGGCCGGCTCGCCGAACTGCTGCCCCAGCTGAGCCCCCACGACCTGCGCGCCCACCACCTGCCCCTGTCCCCGGGGCGGCCGAGGCCGGGCTCCGGGCGGGTGATGCTCGCCGGCGACGCCGCCGGTCTCATCAACCCGCTCACCGGCGAGGGCATCTACTACGCCCTGGTCTCCGGCCGCCTCGCCGGCGAGGCGGCCGTGCGGGCCGCCGCCGATCCGCTGCCCGCCTACCGGCGCGAGCTGAGGAAGGCACTCGGACGGCACCTGCGCACCACGGACGTGCTCGCCCTCGCCGCCCAGTCACCCGGCTTCATCGACGCGGCGATCGACACGGCCGCCCGCCGCAAGGAGGTGTTCGACCTGCTGGTCGACGTGGGCCTCGGCGCGGGCACCGTACCGCTCCCGCTGGCACTGGCCGTGGTCCGCCGCTGGATCGCGAGCGGCGTCCGACGGCGCTGAACACCGCACACGCACGCTCCCCAGGTGACGGCACGGCGGTTTCTCCCGGCCACCTGAGAACCACCGGTCAACGACGCCGATCCGCGCCTCGTGGTCCTCATCGCGGTTAGAGGAAAGGGAGCGAGGAACGGCGGGACTCCGCCGTTCCTCGCGGGATCACCCGCCGGCGATCACCTTGTCCGAGCCCAGCGCCTCGGCGCGGGTCTTGAGGGTGGTACGGAGCGACGTGGCGTCGGCCTCGACCTTGGCGGTGTCGGCGCCCTCGTTCAGCCGGTAGGACTTCACGATGTCGTCGAGCAGCGTGGCGGCGGCTCCGCCTCCCAGGAGCCTCTGGTACAGGTTCCGGTACTGCTCCTCGTAGACCTTCTTGAAGGCGGGCGCCTTCAGGAACCTGTCTTTCAAGACGTGGCCCATCCGCGGCCCGCCCATCGGGCTGATCTGACGCGCGCCGCCCTCCCGGCTGACACCGCCCTGACCGGCACCGTCCTGACCGGCACCGTCCTGACCGGCACCGTCCTGTGGCTGCCCGCCTCGCGTCGGCTGAACCTGCGGCTGCCCGCTCCCGGTCGGCCGGGACTGGGACCGCGACTCCTGGGCCGGCTGAGCCTGGGACCCCGCCTCCTGCGTCGGGCCGCCCCTGCCGAACCCCATGCCGATCGTGTCGTTCGGTCCCGCCGTGGCGTTGCCGTTGAAGGCGAAGTTGAGGTCCCAGGCGATGACGGTGAACTTCTTGTCGTCCAGGTCGTACCACAGGTAGTAGTTACGCCCGGGACCGCTCATGTCGTCGAAGTTGACCGTCAGGTTCTGCAGGACGAGATAGCGGGCGAAGGACTCCACGTCCACCCGGTCGGCCAGCCCGGCGGCGAACTCCTCGTCGGAGGCCTGCTCCACCCACTTGACCAGGTCGATGATCGGCTGCAGGTCCTTACCTCCCACCTTGTTGACCTGCTTGAAGTCGGTGCCGTAGGCGGTCTGGTCCTCCCCCTTGTAGCTGAAGCCGCTTGAGGCGAGCGACTTGTACAGCACGCCGTCGCCGAGCCGCTCCGCGTATCCCTCGTCGAGATACTCCACCAGCAGACGTGGAGCCGAGGAGCGGCCGTTGACCGTGAACGAGCTGTAGGTGTACCGCTGGGTCGGCTCGCCGGCCGCGCCGACCAGCGAGATCGCCAGTGCCTCGTTCAGCAGGGTCGGGGACTGCCCGGTCGCGGGACGCACGGCCATCTGCGAGTGCCCCTGGTAGCGGCGCCCCTCCACGAACTCGTCGAAGCTGATCAGCCAGGGCAGGTTCTCGGGTTCCTCCGCCTTGAGCGCGGTCATGGCACCGCCCGGACCCCGCCCCAGCCCGCCACCCTCCGCACCGCCGTCCGGCGGCTGGAAGCCCTCCGGGGGTTGGAAGCCCTCCGGGGGTTGGAAGCCCTCGGGAGGTTGGAAGCCCTCCGGAGGCTGGAAGTTCCCCGGGCGCCCGCCGCCGGGGCCGCCGCCCCGCTCCCCGGTGCGGGACTTGCCGTTCCAGGTGAGCCCCCTCAACGTGGAGTTGCCCTTCAGCCGGATGCCCACGCTCGGCAGGGTGGTCCCGTCGATGACCAGGTCGGCCTCGACGTACTTCTTCTCCCCCTCCTTGAAGTACTCCTCCAGCATGTCCCGGTAGGCCCCGTCCTTGAACGTGATCTGGACGCTGTGCGAGACCGCGGTGTCGAAGATGTCCTGGTTGCCCGCGATGTCCTGGGTGACCGTCCGCGCCGCGGCGACCTGCCCGGTGGTGACGTAGGGCCGGATCGTCCCGGTGCCGAAGCCCGCACCCACCACCAGCAGGAACACGGCGAAGACGGCGACCACCCTCCAGTGGTGCCGGAGCCTGACCGGAATCCGGTGCCGCAGCCGCGGCCGGTTCTTGGGAATGGTCATGGCCGCCTACAGGTCGGTCTGGTCGTACCCGGTCAGGACCGTGACCGGCTGGCCGCTGTTGCGCTCCCGCAGGGCCGCGATCAGGTTCGAGGGCTCGCCACCCTTCTTGATCTTGACCGTGTACATCAGCTCGGTCAGCGCGCCACCGCGGATCGACTCCATGCTCACCAGTTCGAACTCGTCGGTGTGCCGGATCAGCACGTCCTGGATCGTGTGGGTGTAGTCCTCGTCCGAGGGCACCTGAACCTTGACCACCTGGCGCTGGACGTTCAGGTGGAACCAGTTGAAGCGATTCATGATCATGATGACCAGCGAGATCGCCACGGCGGCGACGGCGGCCAGGACGTAGAAGCGGGTGCCCACGGCCATGCCGACGGCCATCACCAGGAAGATGAAACCGACGTCCCGGGTCTCCTTGATCGCATTGCGGAACCGGACCACGGAGAGCGCGCCGACCAGCGCGAACGCGCGCGCGATGTTGGAACCGACGACCAGCATGATCAGCGAGATGATCATGCCGAGGATGACCAGCGTCTGGACGTAGGACTGGCTGTAGGAGACGTTGCGGTGCGTCGCCCGGTACACCCAGCCGATCATCACGCTGAGCACGAACGACAGCGACATCGCGATGGCGATGTCCATCACGCTGAAGGTGCCGGACAGGTCCTGGAAATCGAAGTTCATGGGGGTTACGCCTCCATCAGGCGGAGTGGGGGTCATGGTCGGGGACGTGGAAGATCGACCGAGGGGCCCGGCCGAAGGCCTCCACGCTCTGGCAGTACTTGGAGACCCGCACCACCTGCAGGTTCCGTTTGGCGGTCAGATCGGTGAGCCAGTAGGGAACCCGCTCGTTCGCCTTGACCTCGATGATCGATTTGGTGGGCGGGACGATGAACCGGTTCTGGGCGTCGGCGCCAATGTGGAAGTCCCGGTCGCGGCCCCGTACGCGCTGGTCGAAGGTGACCCGGAGGCCGACGTCGGCGTCCCGGCCCACATAGGCGTGCCGCTGGTAGCCGGTCATCGCGGTGGCCCGCAGGTCGAGCCTGCAGACCAGGTCCAGAACCTCCTCGACGAAGGGCCGCTCCGCCTCGGTGTGCTCGACCGGCTCGCGCCCGTCGCACAACCGCAGCGCGTCGGCGTACGGCAGGCAGACCCGGCGCTTCTGGGTGACCCGGTTGACCCGCTGCTTGATCTCGACGAACACCGGAGTGTCCGCGGTGACCTTGAAACGGTCGCCGTAGTGCCTGATCCGCAGCTTCCGCCGGAACTTCAGGCCCTCGATCTTCTCCCAGTAGAAGCGGAGCCCGCGGGTGTCGTAGTAGACACTCCAGATGCCGTACCCCTCGTCCCCGCTGTGCGCGTCACGGTCGAGCCGCCGCTCCATCTCGTCCCGGAGCCCGTCCACCAGACCGGTGTCGACCAGATACTTGATCTCGTAGCGGTTGAACGCGTGCAGCCTGCTCGGCGCACGCAGCGCGTGCCCGGAATCGGGCACCCGCCCGTCCCCGCCACCGTCCCCGGGATCCGCGGGGCTGTCCGCGATCGCGGACGACCTGCGAAGTCTGCGCAGCATGTTGCTCCATTCGAGAGAGCGTCGGCGGACATGTCATGGTGCGAACCCGGGAGCGAGGTGTCCGAGCCCCCGGCGCGGGACGCTCCGGACGCGCGCGTCCCGCGAGCGGCGGTCCGCACGGCGAGGCCGCCCGGCCTGAGTGTCCCGGACGGCGGCTCACGGATGTCGGGCCCGTCACCGGCGACCGGCGCCTTCGCCGCGACCGAACCGTTCATGACGTCGTTCTACGTGCCCTCGATGAGAGTCGTCTGAGAAGCGTGTCAACTTCCATTCATCCGGCGGACGAACGGCGGTAACCCGTCGTTAAACGCGGACCGCGAAAGGGGCCGGTCCTCGCCCCGCGACGGATACTCGGTCGCCATGTTTCATCTGGGGATTTCCATCTATCATCACAAAACTTGTGACTCTAATTCACAATATGTTTCACTGTGTTACAGCGCAGTGGCACCTCTTTACTTCCCCCATACCGAGGAGAGTGCGTTGAGTCAGCCCTCCAGTACCGAATTCACCGGAAACCCCGATGTCGTCAGGCTGTCGGCGAGCCTGCTCGACCGCCGGGACGGTGACTGCGGAGACTTCGCGGCGGTCAAGGCTCGCCCGAAACTGTGGCCGCGGGTCTCCGAAAGGCGCAGGTACGCGCCCTGGGAGACCTTTCCGCTCGGCCTGGTGATGGGCGTGCTCGACGCTGTCGAGTTCGAGGGCACCCCGATCGACGAGGCGCTGCCGAGGGTCCTCGGAAACGCCCGCGACACCGTGCATCCGGGAGTCGCCAACTGGATCGAGCACGCCTGCCACACCTACCTGGAGGTCTCCGAGAGCCTGGCCGCCACACTCGCCTCCGAGGGGGTGGAGCTCCGGCCCGAGCACCGGCCGCGGATCGTCCAGGGCGGCCGGTCCCCCGCGGAGATGCGGTCCCTCACCGTGTGGGGCCGGTGGTACGGCTCACCGGACGGTACGACGGTGGAGTTCCGGCGGATGCGCCTGCGCCGCCCCCTGGGCGGCACGGATGTTCCGTCCACCCAGGCGATGGCGTACGTGGCGGCGGTCGGCAAGCAGGTGACGGAGCCGTCGGAGCTGCATCGCGCCATCCCCGTCCCGGTGCGGCCCGTTCCCGCCCCCCGGCGAGTACGGGTGGTCGAGGTCGGGTTGACCACCGGCACGGAGCAGGTCCTTGTCGACACGGCGGATCTGGAGGGGATCCGCGGCGCCTACGCCTCGAACGTCAGACCCGCGACGGCCCGGCTGCTGGCCGGTGGCGGCCGGGCCCCGGGCCGGGACTGCGCCGAGTGCAAGGCACGGACCTCCTGCGGGGACCTCGCACACGCCCCCGGCCTGCTCGGCCTCGACGACCGGGGCACGCACCTGCGGACATGGTCGATCACGACGTCCCGCTACTACCAAGTCTGCCCGGCACAGGCTCACCTGCGAGAGCTCCGGCTGCCCGGCGACCGGGAGACGAGCCCGGCCGCCGAGCGCGGCCGGCACGCGCACGCGTGGCTTGAGGCCGCGCACACCCGTGGCAGGCCCTGCACCCTGGCGGACCTGCCGGAGTCGGGCGCCGATGACTGCGGCATCGCCGACGAGTTGATGGAGCGCCAGGAGTACCACCGGGCCCGGCCGTACCTGCTCCGGCATCTGACGGTATGCCCACTGCGCGGTCCGGGCGAGGTCACCGAGATCAGACCCGAGCCGAAGGTCGCCGCGTACGACGCGCGGGCCGATGTGCTGGTGCTCGCCCACCCGGATCTCCTCCGCCGGGTGGACGGACGCCTCGTCTACCGCGAGCAGAAGACGTCGGCCGTGCCGCGCGGCATCACCGTGGGAAACGCGTTGGAGATGGTCCCCCAGCTCGCCCTGGCGGTCCGCCTGATCGCCGCCGGCGTCTTCGGGGACACCGACGGGCTGGTCGAGCTGGAGCAGCTCACCCCGGACTCCGCCGAGGTGCTCACCTTCGACGCGACCGACCCGGCGACCGTCTCGACCGCCCAGGCGGTCGTCCTCGATCGGGTCCGGTCCTGGCATCGCGATGTCGTCTTCCGTGCCACCCCGGGAGCCTGGTGCCGGTTCTGCCCGGTGTCCCGCTGGTGCCCGGACGCCTCGGGTTCCGGCCTACCCGCGGTGGACGATCTCACCTTCGATCCCCTCACCGGGGAGGTCCTGGCGAGCCCCGGCCGGCTGGACGGTCACCTCGAAGCGCTCGCGGCCATCCTCGCCGACCCCGAACCCGACGACGAACCTCCGTTCTGAGCCGCTGGAGAGCAACGCCAGGAGGCCCCTGGGGCGTGTCCTGTGGATCTCCCTGTCGCGGGGAGATCCACAGGACACACCCCAGCGAGCGAGCAGGTCGATCACGCCCGTGGTGCCCTCATCGCCGTGGCCGTCAGCGAGGCGGCACTCCATCAGGGCCACGGCGACCGCGTGGAGGCCGGGGGCGTACGTCTGCGGAATCGACGAGGCGATACGGGATTACGAGCCGTAGTGGCTCCCCACGCCGGCGGTCCCGCCGCACCCCCCGTCCCCGGGAGTCACCGGTCGTCGAGTCGTTTCCTGGCCTGCGCCTCCCGCATGGCGTCCTCGATGCCGGCCTCCCGGGAGGCGTCGGCCATGCCCCGCCGTACCACGAGATCCTGACGGTGCGCGTCCAGGTCGTCGCGGTTGCGGCGGCGCCGCTTGGTCCGGCGCAGTTGGGTGTCGTGCGCGTCCGCCCGGTCGGACAGCAGCACCGCCAGCCGGAGGTCGTACATGGTCGGGCGGCTGAGCAGCTTGGTCAGCACCGGTGAGCAGTCGATAAGCAGGAACAGCAGGGTCAGGAAGATGTGCCCGAGCAGCACCGCCGGCTTCTCCGCCGAGAGTACGTTCAGCGTCTCGATCTTCTTCAGTAGGTCCGGCCTGGACGGACGATTACGCTGCTGCCGGGCGACCTCCTTCTCGGCCGCGGCGACCACGGCGGCGTCATAGTCCTTGCCGGAGTCACGCGCGGTGTCGGTGAGCCGCGCGATCTCCTCGTTCAGCGCGGCACGCCTGGCGTACATCTGCTGGATGCCGCTGCTCTGCTCGTAGTCTTCGGCCTCCCGGGTCAGCCGCGCGCATCGCGGCCCCTCCCCTACCAGGCCGGAGAACCCGCTCTCCGAGCCGCCCGCGCCCGCGCACTCCAGCCTGGCCAGCCGCTGTTTTCCGGTCCAGATGCCCTCGGTCCGCTTGATCGTGGTCTCCAGGCGGCCCAGCTCGCGCTGCTTGGTCGTCAGTGAGCCGGTGTCGTTCGGGGCGGCGACGGGCAGCCGGTAGTTCTCGCAGGCGATCGAGACGGCCCCGGGGGCCCCGGCGGGCGAATGGCAGGACAGGTACGCGCTGAGCAGGTCCTTGTCCGCCTTCTGCTGGTCCTCCCCGATCCGCTGGACGATGGTGGGCTCGAACACCCTGATGGTCAGCGGCTCCGCGATGATCACACCGACCACGGCCGAGATGAGGAGACGGGGAAGCAGCAGCCGCCTGCGGCCCCGCCCGGTCACCCCGTTGAGGCTGATGACCAGCCAGGAGTCGAGGATGCCGATGAGCACGCCCCACACCAGGGCCAGACCGGCGATCACCGGCCAGGGGGCGTCGAAGACGTCGAAGACGGCGTATCCCATCGACACCGCCGCCATCGCCGCAGTGGCCACGACGAGCGCGCCCTGCCGGGTGTACTTGGGCCGCTCCTCCGGAACCCTGTCCATGAGGTCCTCGTCCACCCCGACCACCGCGCGCAGGATCCTGCCCGCGCCCCTGCCGCGACCGCGGCCGGACGGCGGGATGTCGATCGGGCCCGTGACGGGATCGGCCGTGTCAATCGCCAAAGTCGTCCACCGCCAGTCCCTCGTGGTCCTCCGGCTCCGGCCGCCGGGGCCGGTCCCGCGGCGCCTCCGCGTCACCGGCGCCGGTCTCTGTCCCGCCCCGCTGCAGCGCGGCCCGCTCCCCGGTCCCGTCCGGGGCGCGGCCGATCGGCCGACGGTTGGCGGTGATGTCGCTCATCAGCTGCTTCATGAACTGGTCGAGCGGCATGTCGCTCCCGTGGCCCTGCTGGGTCAGCAGGCGCAGCACCTCCAGCTGCGCCTCGGCCTCGCGGTCCTCCAACTCGACCTTCCGGTGCCACTCCCGGTCCGCCCGCTCCAACCGCCACGCCCGTTCCCGGCTCTGTTGCTCCCGGTCGGCCAGCTCCCTCGTCTCCTGGGCCGCCTGCTGCGCCCTGAACCTCTCCGCGCTCTCCTCGTGCCGCCGCCGCCGCTCGCCGTCGGACCTGGCGAGCTGCTCGGACGCGGTCAGCTCGCCTTGTACGCGGGCCATCGCCTCCAGCTTCTCCGGGCCGTCCAGTCCCCTGCTCAGCGCCTCCACCTCCTCCAGGTCGAATGCACGCTGGCGGCGGTCGCGCAGCCTGCGCTGCGCGTCGTCCTCGTGCTGCCGCTCCCAGGTGAAGCGCTCCTCATCGACCTGCCGTTCCCGGCCGGCGCGCGTCCTGTCGTCCTCCAGGTCACGCTTGAGGGGTTCCAGGCGTCGCGTGTTCTCCAGCCGGGCCTCCTCCAGTTCGAGCTCCAGGCGCTCGATGTACTGGCGGTCCCTGATCCGCTCCTCCTCGGCCTGCAGCGCCTGCTCCCGCTCCTTGCGCGCCTTCTCCTCCTGCCGCCGCTCCTCGCGGAGCTCGTCGGGCGTCAGCAGTTCGAGGCCGCTCAGTTCGAGGTACATGCCGGGCACCACCAGCGGCCTGATCCGGCAGTAGTCGGAGAGCACGTCCAGCGCGTCGTCCTTGGCCGCCACGGCCCGCGTCACCTCGAAGGCCGCGCCCGCCCGCTGGAGCGCCTGGCATCCGGCGATGTACACCTCCAGCCGTCTCCGCATGTCCTCCGGCCCCGCCTCGACCACGCGCACCGGGTCTCTGACGGTGCACAGGAAGACGGCCCTGACCGTGAACTCGTCCACCCCGTCGGAGGGGATGCGCAGCTCCACGGTCACCGGCCGGTCCTGCGTGGTGTCCACGACGCAGTAGCTGGTGGCGTTGTCGAGGTCCTCCTGCCCGCGCCGCCCGCCGTCGTCGGCCCTGACCAGCCGGTCGCCGACCCGCAGGACCACCACCTCGCGGGGCAGGGGGCTCGGGACCGCGTTCGGCTCGCGCCGGTCGCCGCGGCGCAGGAACCTCCGCCGCCTGGTGACCGGTTCGAGCCGGTCCTGGCTGATTATCGGATATGTGACTGTCATCGACGCTCCGGGAGGGCAACAGGCGCCGGTGGCCTGAAGACGTTGAGCAGGATGGAGAGCAGGAGGCGGCCGGTGTCCCCACCGGCCCTTCTGCGGATCACGTAACGCTCGAACCCGGCGCGGAACGGCTCGCGCTCGTGCTCCGGCAGTGCCTCGTGCAACGCGTCGCCGATCATCCTGAGATGCTCCTCGGGCGTACGGCCGGCCGTGCCGACGGCGCACAGCAGGTCGTAGAGGACGCCGAACGCGGCGGAGCGCACGGGCCGGTGGCACAGCGCCACGGCCCACAGGGCCGCCATGTCCGGCAGGTCCTCGGCACGTGCCAGCAGGTGACGGGCCGCGGCGGGGTGGTCGCCGCTCACCCCGAACACCGCCATGACCAGGAGCAGCGTCTTCAGGATGCGCTCCCGCCTGTCGGCCGTCTGCCTGTGCGCGAGCCGTCTGCCGAGGTCGGCGAGGATCGCTCTGGCGTCGGCCGGAGCGATCTCCACGAGCAGGGCGTACAGTTGCGCGAGGGCCACCTGGGCCTCCCCCGGCTCGGGTTCCGTCGTGACGAGGTGCCACAGCCACTTCGTCGCGTCGGCCGGGTAGCGGACGCCCATCTCACCGGCGAAGGCCAGGCAGGCCGCCTGCCTGCGTGCCGGGTTGTTGCTGCGCGCCCACCGGATGGCCGTCCGCACCGCCATCGCGGCGATGGGGTCGTGGGCGCTCATCCACCACACCACCTTCGGCGCGGTCACCCAGGCCCGCGCCCCGTAGGCGCCTTCCGACCAGGGTTGCAGGAATCTCTCGCGAACCGTGTCGAAATGTCCGTAACTCGCGAGGATCGCCAGCCCCCGGGCGATCTGCATGCGGGTCTCGACGTCGGCGATCTGGACGGTCTCGTGCAACCAGGTGAAGATCGGCTCCCAGAAGCGCTCGCCGAACTGCAGGCTCAGCTCGGCCCCGACCCGCTCGTGCACGGCGGGCGACCTGAACACCAGGCATCGCCGCGGCGGACCCGGCACGTCCAGGTCCATGTCGGTGATCCGCTCCTCGACCTTGATGATGGAACGCGCGTCGCGGCGGGGCCGCCGCCCGTCCAGCAGTCGCCGCGCGGGAAGCGGCGTCCCCTGGTCACCGGCCCCCTCCTGCTCTGGAGCGGGGACACCGGCGGTGAGCCTGGCCAGGTGCGCCTCGAAGCGCTGCTCCGGCATGCCTTCGAGGAACAGCAGGGCGGCGGCCTCCAGCACCTCCTCGTCGGTGCGGCGCTCGTCGTCGAGCCAGCTTTCGATCTGCTCGGCCGCCCCCATGCCGGTACGGCCGAGCGCGTCCTCCAGTCCGGAGCCGGCGACGAGGTGCTCGGCGAGCCGGACCACGTCGCTCAGCGGCGTCGTCTCCCCTAGCCGTTCGGCCGCCGACTCGGCCAGCTCGGCGGCCACTCCGTGCGTGGTGAGGACCGCCACCGTCCCCGGACGCTCCCAACGGAAGTGCGGCACGGCCGCGGACCGGGGGTCTCCCAGGGCGGCCTGGCTGGTGATCACCAGCCAGGCTCCGGCCTCCTGGACGCGCAGGGCGAGTCTGCCGAGCACGAAGTCCGCCGCCTCGGCCTGAAGGTCACCGGCGGACAGTCCGCACAGCAGATAGCCGTTGCCCTCCCGGTAGACCTGGTCGGCGGCGAGCTTGTCCAGCGTCTCGGCGGGTGAGAGCGCCACCAGGGAGCGGGGGGCGGCGGCGTGCAGCATGTTGATCGCCGCGGTGCGGCGGCCGGTGCCGCCCTCGCCGTACAGCACGACCACGTGGTGGGCGCGCAGGCCGGCCATCGCCCGGGTGTGGAGGGCGGGAACGGCGTAGCGCCCCAACGCGGAGGCGATCTCCACGGCGGGGACGGGGCCGGTCATCCGGCGGCTTGCGGCCTTGGCGACGGGCTCGTCTCCGGCGTTCGCGACGCCGAGCGTCGAGCCGCCGGTGAGGAGCACCGGCCCGAAGAAGCGGTTGAAGACCTGCTGGTCCTGGCGGAGCCCCTGCTGGTCCTGCCCGTACTCCCGCCGGGCCTCCCTCGCCCCCTCGGGGGTTTCGTCCGAGCTCCTCGCGGTGGCCGGCGCCGGCCCGTCGACGGCGGTCAAGGCCGCCTCGGGCCGTTACTGATGCCGATCGTGCCCCCTCGCACGACGACTTCGTCGTTGAACACGTTGGAGACGGCCTGCTCGGCATGGAACTCCTGGATCAGGCGGGCGGCCGAAGCGTCCGTCGCGAGTTCGAGAAGGGTCTGGCAGAGTTCCTCCCTGTTCTCCGGCTCCTCGTTCTGGCCCCTGCCGGAGCGGTGGGCGCGGATGCGGTTCCAGAGGGCGAACAACCCCCTGGCGGCGCTCTCCGTACCCATCGCGCCGACTCGTTCGAGGCCACCGGTGGACACCGCGCTCCACAGGGCGTCGGCGACCTCGGGCAGGTTAGCAGCGCTCATGTCGATCCTTGCGGTGGTCAGCGGTTGTTGGAGATTCCGATGACGGAGCCGTCGGCTTGGACGGTCTCCCAGAACTGGTTGACGACGACCTGCCGCGGGGCGGCGCCCCTCGGGTCGGCGGGTCCGGCGTCGGCCGAGCCCTCGACCGCCGCTCGGGGGACGTGGATCCACGCCGACTGCTCGAACTCCTTGTGCCTGACCGTCACCTGCCGGAAGTCGTCCCCCGCGTAGGTGGTCAGGCCGTACTCGACGGTGTCCTCGTAGACGCGCTGGGAGACCATGAGCGCCAGGTTGGCGTCGGGCGTCGTCTGGAGGGCCTCGTGCAGCACGGCCGAATCCAGCATGCGGCTGACCTCCACGACGGCCTTGCCCGCTATGCCGTTGGCAGCGGGGCTGGTCATCCCGAAATGGACGGCGACCCGGAGTCGAAGTCTGAACGAGGGATCCGTCCCCTCGTTGTGGCGCCCCAGAAGAACGTTGAGATGGCGCACGAAATCGTCCACCACCTGCGGCTCGGAGCCGTCGTCGGGGATGACGGCGAGCTCGCCGTCGCCCGACGGCTGTCTGAGCCAGGTGTCCCTGTCGAGGCGCGCGCATGCCGCGGCCCCGCTCACGAGCTGCAGGAAAGCGCCCTGTACGGCGAACTGGCGGGAGGAGTCCCCTTTGCCGTAGCCTGCGACGTCGGCGCCCAGAAGCAGTCCCCGTCTGTTCAATCTGTTCATTGCGAATAATCCTCCGTCAAGCGGCAGAGGCGCGAAGTGGGGACAGTTTGCCATGGCCAAGATCCCCAGATGCCTGATTCGTACGGCATTCACGAGAGATATCGCAGCGAATTTCCCGACAAAATCTCCCATTCTCCTCATTCGCCATGAAAGCCGCGGAGAAGCAGCGGGTCGAAGACGATGATCTGCCGGTAGCCGACGCTCACGAGCCCTCTGCCCTTCAACGTCCGCAGAGCCTTGCCGACCGCGTCCTCACGCGCCCCGATGAGCTGCCCCAGCTCGTAGTGGGTCAGGCCGATGCCGAGGTCGTGGCCGCCCCCTGGGCGTCGCTGACCGTGCCGCTCCACGAGCTGGGCCAGGACATGGGCGAGGCGGGCCGTCACGCCGTGTTGGGCGATCTCCAGCCGGTGGTGGTTGGCGGAGGACAGCCGGTCAGCGATCATCCGCGTGACAGCGGACCACGCGACCGGGTTGCGGTCGAGGAAGGCCCGGAACACCTCACCGGGGATGGCCCGCGTCAACGTGGGCGAGCAGGCCACCACGGTGGCCGAGCGCGGCCGGTTCGACAGCGGCGCGAGCTCGCCGACCAGATCACCGCTCACCCTGATGCCGAGAAGGGTCTCCCCGCCGTCGGGCAGCGCGGCGACCACCTTGACGCACGCGGGACGCGAGACACGGGTGGACTGGAGAAGGTGGACGACATGGTCGCGGTCTTCACCCTGCCGGATCAGAATCTCGCCGACCGCGTACCGCCTGACGCCGCCGAGCGCCAGCAGGTCCGTGACGACGTTCGGAGGGAGCCGGTCCAAGAGCGTGTTCGCGGGCCAGGCCCCGCGCGATGACTGTACGGACACGGACACGGAGTCTCGCACGCGAGGACCGCCCCGGACCGCGTCCGCGGAGGCGGCCCATGGGTTCCGTCGCGCCCACGGCCGCGCCCGCCGGGTCGGCTCCCGTGTGTTCAAGCGCGGCCCGCAGGTGAGGTCGTCCCGCCGAGCGCGGAACGACACCGGCGCCGCCTGGCGACAGGATGCCGAGCCCCGATCATCGGCTCCCACCGCTCGCGCTCGCGGATTTTCAGACCGAACCGTCCCCGCCCGAAGGGCGAGCCGTTCACCTCAAGGGGTGACCTCAGGTCAAGTGTCCGGAGAACCGGGGGAGGCTCAGCTGACTAACGCCGGGCGCCATCTGCCGAACGGCATCTGCTCCACCTTCCGGCCGAGATGCTTGACACATGAAATCCTTCACTCTGGAGTCGCAACGCGGTGCGAGTGTCAGCCACAGCGCGGGCCTGCCGTACATCTGTAACCCGGCCACAGGTGCCGTTAGGCACATTCACCGGCAGCCGCCGGTTGCTCCGTACGCTCCTCGTACGTGATCATGGCATCCGGCTGCCATCGATGGCACACCCCGGAACGCGAAACGACCTGCGTTCCCGCAGGTCGCTGC
This sequence comes from Streptosporangium sp. NPDC049248, assembly GCF_040678965.1. NCBI lineage: Bacteria > Bacillati > Actinomycetota > Actinomycetes > Streptosporangiales > Streptosporangiaceae > Streptosporangium > Streptosporangium sp. NPDC049248. Next base: position 834,521 of record NZ_JBFAQY010000001.1, on the reverse strand, counting down.
CGGATTTCCCTGGTAGATCGCTGGTGCCCCCGAGAGGATTCTCGAGGTCACTCCGCGCGGGGTCGTGGCGGCGGAGGATGTGGCCGCGCCCGGGGATGTGGTGCCCCGCGAACTCACCGTGCCGCCATCGCCGTCGAGTTCCGCCTCAACGGCGACCCCTTGGGCGTCCCTACCGTGAGACGGGACGAACGGCGAGGCGGACACCCAGGTGGGCGTGCATGACGACCAGCCACACCCCGCTGACGTACACCGAGAAGGTGCCACCGCCAACGATGTCGGCCACTATGGACACCGGGAACCACATGCCGACCAGCAGCGGCAGCCACCGCAGCGCTCCCTGGTAGCGGGCCTTGACCGCGAGGATGATGCCCAGGACCAGCATGCCGATCTGGCTGAGCGGCCAGCAGGCGTCCATGATCATCAGCGGCAGCGGGAAATCCTCGTGCCTGGCGTAGCCGAAGGACAGCGCGTTGAGCAGGAACGCGCCGACGAACAGCACGAGCAGACCGGCCGGGACGATCCGGGCCCACCCGTCGCCGACGCCGCGGGTGGCCAGCACCGTCCAGACGAAGGCGAACATGCCCACGACGAACAGCATCCCGGTGATGGTGTCGAGGGTCTGGATGCCTTCCTTGATCTTTTCCCCGACGATGACGGTGCCGACCGCCCAGGAGACGGACCCGGCGGCCAGGAGCAGTCCAGCGATCCGGATCCACGCCGGGTTCGCGGTACGTCGGATCGCGACGGGCTCGGTGGGATTGACGTTGCTGGGCACGATGCGGCTGGACATTGGTGTTCCTCCGTTGCTTGTCGGTGGCAACACGATCCCGGCCGTGCGTCCCGGGCGCCCAGGGAGCGCGGCCATGCGCGCGGTCCCGAGTTGGCCCGGCGTGACCTGGGCCAGGCGTCCCGGGGCGGCGGGGACATCGCTCCCAGGCACGCGGAGCGGGCTGCGTGGGGCCGGCGTCGACCAACGCTCACTCACCCGTGCGTGGGCACCGCCCGCACGAGGCCGAGAACACGCCGGTCAGCGGCCAAGGCCGGCCTCGCGGGCCTGGATGATGGCCTGGGCCCGGTCGGCGACCTGAAGCTTGGTGAAAACGTTGGACACGTTGTTACGCACCGTCTTGGGCGCCAGCGACAGCCGCTCGGCGATCATCCGATTGGACAGGCCGGCCGCGATCAGGTCGAGTATCTCCCGTTCCCGGCCGGTGAGCTGGGGGAATGCCCCCTCTCGGGCCGGGCGGGCCACAGCCAGCCGGGCGAAGTAGCGCGTCACCCGCCCCGCGAGCGCCGGTCCGAAGATCACTTCCCCGCTGGCCACCGCCGTGATGGCGCGCAGGATCTCCGCCTGATCAGCCCCCTTGAGCAGGTAGCCGCGAGCGCCGGCGAGCATGGCGGCGAAGACACTCTCGTCGTCCTCGTGCATCGTGAGCACCAGCACGTGCGTATCCGGGCAGGTGGCGACGATCCGCTCGGTGGCCTGCACGCCGTCCATCCGGGGCATCCGCAGATCCATCACCACGACCTGGGGGCGCAGCCGGACGGCCTCGGCGACGGCCCTCTCCCCGTCCGCGACCGTGCCCACCACCTCGGCCTGGCCGGTCGAGGCGAGCATCATGCACAGACCGTCCCGGTACACGGGATGATCGTCGGCGATCAGTACGCGCGGCGTCACGAGGAGGTCACCGCCCCGGCGGGCAGGACGGCGTGGACCCGGGTTCCGCCGCCGCGGCCGGCCCCGACCGCGCACTGGCCACCCAACTCCTCCGCGCGCTCACGCATGCCGACCAAGCCCACCCCCACCACGGCGCCCGGCAGGACCCCGCGCCCGTCATCGGTCACCTCGACCTCCAACTTGTTCCCCGCCACGGCGACGCGCACGTGGCAGGTGTCCGCGCCCGCGTGCCGGGCGACGTTGGTCAGAGCCTCGCAGACGATCCGGTACGCCGCCACCTCGCTCGCGGCGGACAACTCCGCCAGGTCCCCCTCCGTCTCCACCCGCACGGCGAGCCCGCCGTTACGGAACCGGGCGGCCTCCTGCCGCAGCGCGCCGGCCAGGCCGAACTGGTCCAGAGCCGGCGGCCGCAGATCGTGCACGACCCGCCGCACGTCCCCCAGCATCGTGGCAAGATCCTTTCTCACCTGGTCCAGCGCCTCCCGGGCGGCACCGGGATCCCGGGCGAGCAGGTTGTGCGCCGCCTCCACCTTCAGCGCGGCGGCGGCCAGCGTGGGCCCCAGCCCGTCGTGCAGGTCCCGGCGCAGCCTGCGCCGCTCCTCGGCCACGCCGGTGACCAGACGCTCGCGGCTGTGCTGCAGTTCCTCGGTCAGCGCGGTCGCCCGCACGGCTGCGGCAGCCTGCCGTACCACGTCGGCCAGCAGTCGCTGGTCGGATTCGGCCGGCCACGCACTCGCGCGCAGTACCAGGACAAGCCGCCCGATCGACGCGTCCCGGTAGGCGAACGGCAGCACCACAACGTCCTCGCGAGGCGTGCCGTGCTCCACCACGACGGTCTTCCCGTCCGCTCGGTCCAGCTCGACCCGCACGTACGGCGAACGGAACGCCGCCGACACCGCTTTCGCCACCTGCAGCAACAACTCCTCCGGCCGCACGGACTCCTCAAGCCTCCGGGCAAGGACCGAGACCACCTCGTACGGCTCCGTCCGCCCCATCAACACCCGGTTCACCCACCGCCGGACCCGCTCCCGTAGCGGCGCGTAGACCATGCCGACCAGGACCGCCGCCAGAACCGCCGCCACCGGCTCGTCGATGATCGCCCCCAGCCCCACGAAGACCGGCACGTCGATCGCCACGACGGCGACCGCGAGCCCGCCGTACAGGAGGGTCCAGCCGAGCACCGGGTCGATGTCATAGAGCCGGTACCGGCTCACCGCCACCATGACCGCCGCTGCGAGCACCACCAGGGAGACGACGAACGACAGGTCCTGCGGCAACCCTTCCAGCAGGGCGGAAGCCAGGATCAGCATCGCGTTCAGCAGCGCCGCCATCAGCATCCAGCGAAGCTGCGCCCGCCGAACGCCCGCCGAACCCCGGAACCGCCAGGCGAAGGCCGCCACCGCCACCAGCAGGCCCACCACCAGCAGCGCCGGCGCCGTCACCAGTGCCGAGCGCCACACCGCATCCGGAAGTGGCGGGAACGGCGGATCAAGTCCCGGCCAGTTCATGCCCGGCGATTCGATCCGCCACGGGACGGTGAGGAACAGCACGACCGTCAGGCCCGTAGTGCCCAGCGACAGCCACGCGGCCCAGCGCCACCTCGGTGACGGCAGCCGCCCATCAGGAAAGAACAGCAGCACCAGCAGCGGAAACAGGTTCAAAAGCGGCCCCAGCCGCGCCCCGGCGTAGACCGCGGCCGGGGTCAGCGGCAGTACGCCACCGTGGCGGGTCAGCGACAGCACCGCGTAAGCGGCGGCCAGGCCGTTCACGGCGGCGACGACGCCTCCGGCGATGAGCAGCCAGGTCATGAGGTGGCGGGGCAGGCGCACCGCCAGCACGGTCCCGGCGATCGTGAAGGCCACGCCGGGCACCGTCGAGGACCACACCGCCCAGTTCAGTGGCTCGGGCCGCGTCACCGTCCCGGTCACCACGTCAAGCCAGGTGGCGGCCCCGTAGGCCACGACGCACAGCGCGGCGAGAGCCACCGCCCCAACCGCCAGGCGCCGATCCATGGCAGAGGCACCACCGACCGTGGAGACAGCATGGCCGCCGGAGGAGTGCCCCGGCGGGGCCTGGACGCGACCGGCGAGAGAAGGGTCGGGCACATCGCCCAGAGTGCCATATAGCACCCAGTCATGCAGGAGTGACATCCCGGCCGGGATCCGCGTCCTGCCTGGAATGGACACAGCCGGGCTTGCCGATGGTTCGCCCCATCACGCGGAACTACGCCACTTGCCGGATTTCTTTACCTTCCACCGTCACGAGACGGCGAGACCGGAATCCGGCCCGATCAAGCAGACAGCCAGGCCGGACCCTGTCCGACCTGGCTGTTGAGAAGTGCCCCCTGCAAGATTCGAACTTGCGCTCCCGGCTCCGGAGGCCGGTGCTCTATCCCCTGAGCTAAGGGGGCCAACGCGTCATTACATTACCAGCATCCTGGGGTTGACCGACACTCACTTCGGGGAGCGGGCGATCTTCGGGGAGAGCTCGGGGACGAAGGATCATCCGGCGGGCCGGCTCGGGGAGGGTCGGACGGCGCCCCGGTAGCGGGAGAGGTGGTAGGCCGAGGCGGCGAAGTCGGTCGTCCTGACGACGTCACCGGTCCCCGGGGCGTGGACCATGACGCCGTCCTTCACGTAGACGCCCACGTGGGTGGGGTCTTTGACACCTCCGCCGAAGAAGACCAGGTCTCCCGCTCGGAGCTGCGAGAACGGCACCCGGCGGCCCTGCCTGAACTGGGCTCCGGTGTAGTGGGGGAGCCTGGCCCCGGCCCTGGACCAGGCGTGCAGGGCGAGCCCTGAGCAGTCGAAGCCCCCACCGGTCGGGCCGGCGCTCGAACCGCCGCCCCAGACGTACGGCCTGCCGACCTGGCGGAGCGCCGCGACCGCTGCGATCTGTCCCCGCGAGGGCGCGCCGCGTCCACGCGAGACCGCCGCCTGCCCGCGTGCGGACGCCGCCCGCCCCCTGAATGGGGCTTTCCGGCCGAGTGAGGGCGCCGCCCATCCGCCGGATGGCGTTTCCCACCCGCGTGGGGGGCGCTGTGATCGCTCGGCGAGCGCTCGCGAGGGCTCCGGCCGGGAGGAGGCCCGAGGAGCCCTCCGCTTCGCCGAGGGGGCGGAGGCGGAACTCGAACCGACAGGAGGATCCACCGAAGCACCGGCGAGGGGACCTGTGGCGGTCCTGGCAGAGGAACCCGGAGGGGTGACGAGCCGTCGGACGCGGCGGGAGTGGTCACCTCCCTGAGGGCTGTCGCTTCCCGGCCGTTCGTCATGCTCCCCCTGGGAGCCCTGGGAGTAGACCGTCAGTCCGCCGTCAGGACTTCGAGGGGCGCCCGTCCACTCACCGTCCTCGTCCGAGAGGTCCACCGGCCGGCTGCCGTCCGGATCCGAGAAGGTCGTCTGCCGGTCGCCGTCCATGCCCGGAAGGACGGTGCCGGGCAGTGTCGGCGCGGGGCGGTCCTTCAGGGCTCCCGTGTCCTGGAGAACGGGGCGCCGGACCTCGCAGGCGGAGGTGAGGACGGTGCGGATCTCCTCCGGCAGCCGGCGCGGGGCGGCCGTGGAGAGCAGGCCGGCCCAGATGTCGCAGGCTTCCGGGGAGAGGCGGGGCGCGGGGAACTGGAGGCTCCCCACGAGGGTCGCCGAGAGGATGGAGACGGTGACGAGTGCGGTGATCACGCACGCCCTCCTTGGGCTCGCTGAAGGATCGAGGCCCCAGAATCGGCGGGAGAGGGTGATCCCCAAGGAGCCGAACAGGATTCTGTGGAAAACCTGTCGCCTGTGGACAACTGTGCGTACACATCCGCGGAAACCCGCGCGGGGACGGGAAAGAGGAGTTAGCCTCACGCCGTGGGAGAGGTTCTGGGCAGAGTTCTGGTAGTGGATGACGACGACGTCATCCGGCAGCTCATCGCGGTCAACCTGACCCTGGAGGGGTTCCAGGTCGACACGGCCTCCGACGGGCAGGACTGCCTGGACCGGGTGCTGGACGTGATGCCCGACGTCATCACGCTGGACGTCATGATGCCCAGACTGGACGGCTGGATGACCGCCACCAGGCTGCGGGGCGACAAGGGGACCAGGCATATCAAGGTGGTCCTGATCACCGCGCGGGCGCAGGAGGACGACAAGCGGCGGGGGCTCGGGATCGGAGTCGACGCCTACCTGACGAAACCCTTCGACCCCGCCGAGCTGATCCAGGTCGTCCGCGATCTGGCCCTGACCGCGCGCAGCGGTTAGCGCGAGTCCTGCCTCGGCGGCCGATCAGGGCGAGCCCGGCCACACCGGACGGGTCGGGACAGGCTGGAATCGCCTGGCCGATCAGAGTGGGCTCTGACCGCCAGGCGGCACGGAGTAGGCCCCGATCACGCGAATCCGGCCACGGCGGGTCGTGATCGCACCGCCGATCGGAACGAGCCCGGTCCGGCGACCACGGTGGCGGGGTGAGTCAGAGCAGGCCGTCCCTGCGGGCCACCGCGGCGGCCTGGGTGCGGGATGAGACGCCCAGCTTGGCGAGAATGTTGGAGACGTGCACGCTCACCGTCTTCTGCGCGATGAACAGCCGCTCGCCGATCTCGCGGTTGGGCAGCCCCTCGGCCACCAGGGCGAGCACCTCCTGCTCACGAGCCGTGAGCAGGGCCGACGACGCGGAGACGAAGCGCGCCCTGCGGCCCAGCTCGGCCAGGGCCGTGGCGAGCGGCCTGGCGCGCAGTGACTCGGCGACCTCGACGGCGAGTTCCCATTCCTTCAGGGCAGCGGCGCGCTCGCCCGCGGCGAGCAGCGCCTCGGCCAGCCGCCACCGCGAGCGCGCGACCTCGTAGACGAATCCGAAGTCGAACGCCTCGACCACCGCGCGCCACGCCGCGACGTCGAGGCGGCCGTGCGCCCGGCGCCACTCGGCCTCGGCCCTGGCCAGCCAGGCCAGCCCTTCGGGGCCCATCGACCCCCGGCGTACGGTGCCGGGCCCGACCTCGGCGGGCACCCTGGCCCGTTCCAGCAGGGCGTCGGCCCCGTCGGTGCGTCCCAGGTCCGCCAGCGCCCACAGGGCGATGCTGCTGAGCCGGATCACGGCCGGGTCGTCGGGAGCATGGGCGTCGAGTCCCGCGAGGGCGTGTTCGAGCGCGCTCTCCGGGTCGCCGCGCCACAGCGCGTGCTCGGCCGCCAGGCCGCGGCCCATGGAGGTGATCGTGACGTCGGCGGGCCAGAAGGGCTCCAGCCAGGACAGGCGCTCCTCGACCCTGGGCAGCCCCCTGGCCACCTCGACGAAGAGCGCGAAGGACGACAGCAGCGCCTCGGCCGGGGTGCCGACGCGGACGCCGAACCCGGAGGCGACCTGCTCCGCCTGGTCCCACTCTCCCGCGACGTAGTGGATCAGAAGCCGCAGGAAGCGCAGGTCGGTGCCGAAGGTGCTCCAGTTGAGCCCGGTCTCCTGCGCCAGCCGGACCCCCCGGCCGGTGGTGACCGCCGCCTCGGCCAGGTCTCCGTTCTCGTACTGGAGGCGGGCCTGGTTGAAGATGGCCCGCAGGTCGATGGCGAGGTTGCCCGAGCTCTCCGCGGTGGCGCAGGCGAGCAGTTCCTTGGCCCTGGGGATGTCGCCGGCGAGGGCCGCGAGGGTCGCGAGGGTGATCAACGCGCTGGTCTCCGCGTCGGTGGCGCCGCTCCTGCGGGCCGTCTCCAGGGCCCGGCCCGCCAGCGCCTCGACCTCGTCGTGCCGCTCGCTCCAGTAGAGCGAGCGGGCGTAGGTCGCGAGCGCGCGGGCGAGCACCGGCCCCTCCGGCGCCGCCTCGACGGCCGCGTGCGCGGCGGCGATCGCGCCCTCCAGGTCGTCCGTGTCGATGAGGACGTACGCGAGCCGCTCGTTGACCTCCGCCGAGGGCGGAAGGCGCCGGAGCTGGGAGATCGCCCGGTGGTTGTCGCCGCTGTCGGCCGCCGCGTCGGCGCTGCGCCTGGCGAGGCCGACGTGGTCGATCCCGGCCAGTCGCTCGGCGTCCGGGACCCGGTCCCAGAGCCCGAGCGCCCGGTCGAAATGGCGGTGCGCCTCGGCCGGGGCGCCCAGCCGCTCGGCCCTCCGCCCGGCCTCCACCGACGCCGCCAGCGCCCCCGGCAGGTCGTGGCCCGCCAGGTAGTGGTGGGCGAGTTCGGCCGCGGAACCACCTCGGGCGGTCAGCAGGCGGGCGAACTCGGCGTGCGTCCTGATCCGCTCGCCGGGCAGCAGGTCGGTGTAGACGACCTCCTGCAGGAGCGCGTGCCGGAAGGCGTAGCCGTACTCCCCGTCGAGGCGGAGCAGGCCGCGCGAGACGATCTCCCGCATGGCCTCGTCGAAGGCCAGGTCGTCGAGGCCGGAGGCCTGCTGGAGCAGGTCGTGGTCGGCTCGGCGGCCCGCGACGGCCGCGCTGCGGAGCACCCCCTGCGCGGGGTCGGAGAGCAGTTCCGCGCGGGAGAGCAGCAGGCCGGCCAGACCGTCGGGCATCGAGCAGCCGGCGGATACCGCGTCCAGCAGCTCCTGGGCGTAGAAGGGGTTGCCCTCGGCCCGGTCGACCACCTCCCGCATCACGCGGGCGTCGGTGCCGCCGAGCGTGGCCAGATAGTCGGTCATCTCGTGAGGGTCGAGGGGTTCCAGCTCCACGGACGTCACCGAGGGGAGCCGCTTGAGCTCGGCGAGGACCCGGCGCAGCGGATGGCGGCGGTGCAGGTCGTCGGTGCGGTAGGTGCCGACGAGGCAGACGGCCTCGGTCTGCAGCATCCGGCTGAGGAAGACCAGCAGGTCGCGGGTGGACTGGTCGGCCCAGTGCAGGTCTTCGAGCACCAGTAGCACCGGCCGGACACCCAGGAAGCCGAGCATCGAGCCGAAGAGCTGCTGCTGCGTCAGGCCCGATGTGCTCTCCCTGCCCGGGTCGGTGCCGCCGGGCAGCAGCCTGCCGAGAACCGGCCGCGCGTCGAGTTCGGCGCGCAGTTCCCCGCGCACGGAGCGCAGCGCGTCGGCGAGCGGGAGGTACGGAAGGGCATCGCCGAGTTCGGCGCACTGCCCGACGAGCACGGCGAATCCGGCGGCCTCGGCCCGCTCTGCCAGCTCGGTGACCATCCGGGTCTTGCCGATGCCCGCGTCACCTCCCAGCAAGGCGACTCCGGCCTGCCCCGCCGCGGCGGTGTCGAGTACGACGGTCAGCCGACTGAGTTCTGTCGCCCGCCCAATAAGAACGTTTTGCACGCTTTCCTCCCCCCGTCGGCGAGTATCGCACGTGACACCGACCGGAACGGGTGGCCGACGTCGCATCGGCTCGGGGACCGATCGCCCGAGACCTCTCGTACGGGGCACCGGCGGAGCCGATTCCGGCCGGCTCCGCACCGCGGTCGCCATCGCGTCGCCGTCGCGTCGGTGCCGGAATCGATCGCCCGGCCGGAACGACCCGCAAGGCATCGGCGGGGCCGGTTCCGGCCGGCGCGGGGACCCGATTGGTCCCCCGCGAGGCCCGCGCATTGGCCCTGACGACGGAGAACCGGGCGACCCTAAGGTCGGAGCATGGTCTCCCCGTCCACATTGCTGATCTTCTCGGCCGCGTCACTGGCACTGGTCCTGGTGCCGGGCCCGAACCACATCTACATCGTCACCCGCGCCGTCTCGCAGGGCCGCGCCGCCGGTGTGGCGAGCGCGTTCGGCGTGGAGGTCGGCACGCTGGTGCACATCGCCGCGGCGGCGGCCGGTCTCTCGTACGTGATCGCACAGTCCGCGACCCTGTTCAACGTGATCAAGTGGGCCGGTGTGGCCTACCTGGTCTACCTGGGTGTCCGGGCGCTGACGAGCAGGCAGGAGCTCGCAGCCCGGGAGACGGCCCGGCAGCCACTGCGGGCGATCTTCCTTGAGGGCGTGGTCGTCAACCTGCTCAATCCCAAGGTCATCCTCTTCTTCCTGGCGTTCCTGCCGCAGTTCGTGGAACCGGAGGCGGGTGCGGTGCCGCTGCAGATCGCCATCCTGGGCACGACCCTGCTGCTCCTGGGCCTGTTCTCCGACCTGATCTACGCCATGGCCGCGGGCCTCCTCGGCAGCCGGCTGAGGATCAGGTCGACCCTGCTCGGCCACTTCAGCGGGGTCGTCTACCTCGTCCTCGGCGTCGCGACCGCACTCTCCGGCCGCTCTTCCTGAACGTACGAAGTCCGAACGTACGAACCCAGCTGGTCGCACAGGTCCCCCGCCAGGCGGGCCAGCGGTCCGGGGGCCGCCAGCACACCCAGGTGCCCCCGGTGGGGGATCAGGATCAGGCGCCCGTTCCGGCAGGCCCGGAGAAATTCGCGCTCGTTCGCCCGGAACGGATCCCGGGCGCCGTTGACCAGCCAGACGCGTCCCGGGTAGGCGGCCAGCGCCGCGAGCTGGTCGTGACCGGTGACGGCCTCGACGACCTGGGGCATCACCTCGCAGGAGAGCCCACCCGCCACCATCGCCTCTCCAACGGGACCCGGCAGGAGTCGGCGGAGGCCGTAGGAGCTGATCCGGTTCGCGAGCGAGGGGTTCCTGGCGGCGAGCGAGGCGGCGAACCGGTAGGTTCCGGCCGCCGCCGGGCCACGGGCCGTACATCCCATCGCCATCAGCCCCGCCACCCGTCCGGGGAAGCGTTCGGCGGTGGCGATGCCGACGTACCCGCCGAGCGAGAGACCGGCCACCAGCGCCCGACCGCCCAGCGCGTCGACGGCGTCGGCGACCGCCGACGTCGCCGCGTCCATGGTGAACGGCTCGCCGGAACGGGTGCCGTGGCCGGGCAGGTCGACCGCCATCGCGGGACGGTCGAGGTGGGAGATGACGGGGCCCCACATGGTCGCGCTGAGCCGGATGCCGTGAACGAGAACGACGGGGAGCATGAGGTCTCCAGTTCGAAGAGGTGTCCCGATTAAAACACAACGCACCGTTGCGTTGCTATGGTTGGGCGTATGGCACCCCGTAAGGAACAGCAGATCTTCCAGGCGACGCTCGAACTGCTCGCGGCCAAGGGCTACGAGGGCCTGACCGTGGAGGGGGTGGCCGAGCGGTCGGGGGTCAACAAGACCACGATCTACCGCTGGTGGCCGTCGAAGGCGGCGCTGCTGGCCGCCGCCCTGGTCGAGGCCGACCTGCTCGCGATGGAGCCGCCGGACACCGGCGACCTCAGAGGGGATCTGGAGGCCCTGGTCGAGGGGGTGGCCGCGCTGCTCACCCGTCCCCCGGCCTCCGACGTCGCGGTGGCCGCCCTCGGCGCCGCCGTCCACCACCCCGAGCTGGCGGAGGCGACCCGGCGCTTCTTCGCCGACCGGTTCGCGCGGGAGGCGGCCGTCTTCGAGCGCGCGCGGCGGCGCGGCGAGCTGTCCGCCGAGGCCGACCCCATGCTGATCGTGGACCTGCTCGCCGGGGCGGTCTGGCTGCGCGCGGTCTTCCGCGCCCTCCCCCTCGACGAGGACTTCGCCGCCCGGGCCGTGAGCGCCGTCCTGGACGGCTCCCTCGCCCGGTGAGGTCAGGTGAGGTCAGGCGGAGAGCGCGCCCGGGATTCGGTCCAGGATCGGGTAGGGCATGAGCCCGTACGCGTAGAAGTCGACCGCGTCCGCCCCCGAGGCCCGCACGGCGCGGACCTTGGCCGCGAGGCGCTCGGCCGAGTCGGTGTCGGGGAGGCCGGGCCGGAGGACGACCCGCAGTTCCCTGTCCTTGCCCGTCGAGCGGCGGTAGGCGACCACGTCGTCCGCCACCCTGCCCGCGTCGCGGGCGTAGGCGAGCACGCCGAGCGAGGGCACCAGGTCGCCGAGGGCGACCAGGTCGACGCCGAGTTGCCAGGAGTCGTGCGCGGCGAGCCCCGGCGAGGGCAGACCGTCGCGGTAGCCCTTGACGGAGCCGGTGGCGTCCAGGAAGACCAGTCGTGAGCCCTCGGCGGTGACGGCGGTGGAGACGTCGGAGACCAGCGAGGTCACCACCTCGGAGCGGGCCCGCGCGTAGGCGACCACCTCGGGACCCGCGTACGCGGTCAGTGCCGCGCGGGTCACCTCGCCCTGGGCGGGCGGGGCGCCGTCCAGGACGGCCCCCACGATCCTGGTGCACTCCTCACGTGCCACCTCGGCGTTGACCCCCAGGCCGGCCGCTCCGCGCATGCAGAAGTCACAGAAGCAGAGGCCGAGCAGGAACGCGTCCATCGGCCCGAGCGGGACGAAGCCGCACTCGTGGTGGCCGAGGCCGAACGTCGAGAAGTGCAGTGCCTCGGCCACCACGCTGTCGACGCCCTGTCTGGCCACCGCCCTGCCCAGCGCGACCGCGTACCGCCGGACGTCGGGGTGGGAGGGGCACAGGTCCGCGGGCGAGCTCCGGTCACCGAAGCAGTCGCGTACCGTCACGTCCGGATTGGCCAGGCCGAGCGTGGTGTTCTGCAGGAAGACGGTCCAGCCGTGCAGCGCGAGTCCCCGCTCGGCGGTGGCCAGGCGGAGCGCGGCCAGCGGCTCCTCTTCCGCGCCCTCCTGGACCGGCGGGACCAGCCGCAGCTCGCCGAACAGGTCGGCGGGCGGCGTGAAGTGCGCGCCGTCGCTGCGGAGCGTCACCCGGGATCGGCCGTGCGGGGTGACGTCGCGGGCGCGGCGGTATGCCGCGGCCACCGTCATCCCCGTCAGGCCGTATCCGGTGATCCGGTCAAGGACCGCCTCCATGCCCTCCCCGCGTACGTCCTCGACGTAGACGTATAGCGAGCTGTCCAAGCCGCCGCCCTCCCATGAAGTCGGTCAGACTCTAACGCGGCTTGTAGGCCACGAAGTCGATCTCGACAAGGATGTCCATCAGGTCGGAGCCGACGGTCGTACGGACGGGATAGGGGCGGGTGAAATAGGACTTGTACGCCTCGTTGTAGGCGGCGAAGTCACGCTTGAGGTGCTGCAGGTGCACCGTCGACTTCACCACGTCGTCGAAGCCGAGGCCGTGCGCCGCGAGGATGGCGCCGAGGTTGCGCATCACCTGATGCGTCTGCTCGGCCACCTCGGTCCCGACGACCTCTCCGGTCTCGGGGCTCAGCGGTCCCATGCCCGAGGTGTAGACGAAATCGCCGACCACGAGGCCCTGCGAGTACGCCCCCACGGGCGCCGCGCCCTCGTCGGTACGCAGCTCCTGCTTGCCGCTCATCTCGCCACTCCTCAAAAGGGGAAAAAGGGGGATCAGAAGAAGGTGTTTATCAGATCGACGACGACGTACTCCTCGTCGACCACCGGCATGACCCGCCACTTGTCGAAGGCGGTGCACGGGTGGGAGATGCCGAACGACACCAGGTCTCCCGGCTTCACCGGTGATCCCGGCGCCAGTCCCAGGATCGTGTGCTGGTCTGAGACCTTGAGCACCGTCGCGTCCGCGACGGCTCCGCGTGGGATCGGCAGCCCCTCGTCGAAGGGGGCGTCGCGCTTGCCGAATCCGACCACGGCCAGGCCGGGCTCGGGAACGCTCAGCACATGTGCCCAGATCTCCAGCGCGGCGCGCAGTTCCCCGTCCATCCGGGTGTACGGGGTGCGCTCGCGGTAGTAGCCGTCGTCGTGGGAGACGTAGGCGCCGCTGCGCAGCATGACCCTGGCCCGGCAGGTGGCGAGCTCACGGCCGATCACGTCGAACCACTGGCTGCCGCCCACGGACAGGATCGGGTCGCGCACCCGCAGGTGCTCCAGCGCCTCCAGCAGCCGGTGCAGGTAGGCCCGCACCTCGCCGGCGGAGCCCAGTGAACCCTCGTACCCGGCGACGCCGGCCAGTTGCACGCCCTCGGCCGCCTGCGCCGCCGAGGCGACCTCCAGCAGCTCGGCGAGAGTACGGCTGCCGCCCCGGCCGCCCTCATGGCCCAGCTCCGCCAGGACCCGGAACGGTCTGGCCCCGGCGTGCCGGGAGAGCGTCTCGACCCCGGCAGGCGAGTCGACGAAGCAGAGGAACTCGAACGCGGGGTCCTCCGCCAGTTGCGCGGCGAGTGCGTCCAGGCCCGCGAGGTCGAAGACCTGGTTGGCGAGGACGATCCTTGCGACTCCGAACTCGCGCAGGGTGAGCGCCTGGCTGGGGGTGGCGACGGTCATCCCCCACGCGCCCGCCTCCAGCTGCGCCCTGACGAGCTCCGGCGACATGGTGGTCTTGGCGTGCGGGGCGAAGACCAGCCCGTACGCCCCGGTGAAGGCCGCGAGCGTCGCGATGTTGTGCTCCAGTGCGCTCGCGTGGGCCACCATCACCGGGAAGGTGAACGCCCCGCCGAACAGCGAGGCCCCCAGCGCCCCCTCGGGATCCACGATCCCCTTCACGTCCCGGCCCTTCCTGTGGTCACCTATGCGGATTTAGCGGGCCATCTGCCGTTGAATCCGGGCGTGGGAGATCACATCCCCGTTGGTCGCCCTGAGGACCCTATCCTCCTGGCGCCCTCTCCGGTGCCGTGTTGTCAGAGCCGCAGCTCGTCAGGGCCGCGGCTTTCAGGGCCGCGGCTTTCAGGGGCGCAGCGCCCTGCCGGGGGTGGCGCCGGTGAGCCGGCCTCCGGCGAGGACCGGGACCCCGGAGACGAGGACGTCGTCGATCCCGGTGGCCGGGGTGCGCGGAGCGGCGTAGGTGGCCAGGTCTGCGACCGCTCCCGCGTCGAGGACGACCAGGTCGGCGACCTGCCCTGGGCGGACGAGCCCGCGCCCGTCGAGGCCGAAGCGGCGTGCCGGGTGCGAGGCGAGGTGGACCGCCGCCTGCTCCAGGGTCCAGTCCCCGGTCTGGCGGACGTGGCGGCCGAGCATCCTGGCGAACGCCCCGTAGCCTCGGGGATGGGGGTGGCCGCCCACGTAGATGCCGTCGGAGCCGCCGGTGTGCGCCGGGTGGCGCAGGATCGCGCGGACCGACGCCTCCCCCTCGGGGCCCTCGTCGGGGCGGGCCACCACGCATCCGGCCTCCAGCCGGGTGTCGATCAGGATCCGGCGGCAGAACTCTCCCGGCTCCAGCCCCGCCTCGTCGGCGGCCTCGGGCAGCGTCAGTCCCTCGGCCCACTCGGCACCCGGCACGTGGGAGAGGGTGACCCTCGGCCAGAGCCGCTCGTCCCACTCGATCCGTTCGGACTCCAGCGTCTCCAGCGCCCGGTCGGCGTCGGCGGCCGGGACCCACGAAGGCAGCGCGACCATCGCCAGGATGGTGCTGCCCCGCAGGTAGGGGTAGGTGTCGAAGGTGACGTCCAGCCCCCGGAGCCGGGCCTCGTCGACCAGTGGCAGGAGGGTCGCGGCCGGGCCATGGTAGTGCGAGACGTGCACCGCGACGCCCGAGCGCCGGGCGATGTCGGTCGCCTCGGCCATCCCCTGCGGGGCCGCCGCCCCGTACCCGCGCATGTGCGTCACGTACGGCAGGCGGCCGAGCGGCGCGCAGAGCGCGGCGAGCTCGGCGGCGTCGGCGTAGCGGCCGGGGGCGTACTCCAGCCCGGTGGAGAGGCCGGCCGCCCCCTCGGCCAGGCCGCGCTCGACGCGGTCCAGCATCGCGGCCAGCTCGTCGGGGGAGGCGGCCCGTTCGGCGGCGCCCATCACGTCGTACCGGATCGTGCCGTGCGGCAGCAGGTAGGCGGTGTTCAACGCGGTCGCCCGGTCGTAGCCGTCGAGCAGTTCCCCGACGCCGATCGGCCCGTCGGCCGAAGGGTGGACCCCGTTGACCGCCGCGAAGTAGCGGGTGGCGTAGGCGAAGGTCTGCGGGGTGGTGGAGGGTGCGAAGGAGAGCCCGTCCTGGCCGAGGACGAAGGTGGTCACCCCCTGCCGGAGCGCGGCGAGCTGCACCTCCTTGTCGAGGACGAGCGCGTCGCCGTGCGCGTGGCAGTCCACGAGGCCGGGCATGACATGGCGCCCGGCGGCCTCGACCACCGTGGTGGCCGCCGCCGCGTCCAGGCGGCCCACCGCTGCGATCCGGTCACCGGTGACGCCGACGTCGGCCCGGCAGGCCGGGGCGCCGGTGCCGTCGAGCACCCAGCCATCCCTGATCAACACATCAAACGACATGCCCGGATTCAATCACCGGGAAGGTGTTCGAGGCACCCGACACCTGTCTACGTTCTCCCTGGATTTCCCCCGCATCGCAGGTAACCGGGAATTTGGGCCCCCTGCCCTCTTGACCGTGACGCGTCATGGATGGTGGCATCTTTTCCTAGTTAGGAACCTTTCCTAACTAGATGATCGCAGAGAGGGCACCCCCTGTGCATGCGAGACCGCGTCTCCAACGCCCCTCGACCGTCCTCGTCCTGGCACTGGCGTCGGCACTGATCGCATCGGTGTTCGTGCTGGCGGCTCCACCCGGCTTCGCCGCCGACTCCCTGCTGTCCCAGGGCCGTCCGGCCACCTCGTCCTCCAACGAGGACGCCACGTTCCTCCCATCGGCCGCCTTCGACGGCAACACCGGCACCCGCTGGGCCTCCGCCGAGGGCCACGACCCCGAGTGGCTCCGCGTCGACCTCGGCGGCTCCGCCACGATCTCCCGGGTCAAACTGACCTGGGAGGCCGCGTACGGCAAGTCGTACCGGATCGAGACCTCTCCCGACGGCAACGCCTGGACCTCCGTCTACTCCACCACCTCCGGCGACGGCGGCGTCGACGACCTGACCCTGTCCGGCACCGGCCGCTACGTACGGATGTACGGCACCGCGCGCGGCACCGTCTACGGCTACTCGCTGTACGAGATGGAGGTCTACGGCAACACCGGTGGCAGCACCCCGAGCCCCACCCCGACGATCACTCCCGGCGGCCCCGGTGTGCCGTTCGGCTCGCACGCGATTCCCTACGCGGCCGGGATGCTGCGCCCCAGCGGTGCCCAGGCCACGCTCGACCAGAAGGTGATCGACTACTACCAGCGCTGGAAGGCCGCCTTCGTCAAGCAGAACTGCGGCAACGGCTGGTACCAGATCATCTCCCCCGACGCCGACCATCCGTACGTGGCCGAGGCGCAGGGCTACGGCATGGTCATCACGGCCACGATGGCCGGGGCCGACCCGGACGCGAAGAAGATCTTCGACGGCCTGGTGAAGTACGTGCTGGCCCACCCGTCGTCGATCACCCCCGGCCTGCTCGCCGCCGAGCAGAACACCGCCTGCCAGAGCGTCAACGGCAGCGACTCGGCCACCGACGGCGACCTGGACGTGGCCTACGGCCTGCTCCTGGCCGACCGGCAGTGGGGCAGCACGGGCACCTACAACTACAAGCAGCTCGCGATCAACCACATCAACGCGATCAAGGCCGGTGAGGTCAACCCGACCACCAAGCTGATGAAGCTCGGCGACTGGAGCAGCTCGGGCGACCAGTACTACTGGATCAGCCGCTCCTCGGACTGGATGATCGACCACTTCAGGGCGTTCCGCAAGGCCACCGGCGACACGACCTGGGACACCGTCCGCACCAACCACCAGAACCTGATCGCCTCCCAGCAGTCGACCTACGCGGCGAGCACCGGCCTGCTGGCCGACTTCGTGGTCAACACCAACACCACCCCGAAGCCGGCCACCGGCCAGGTCCTGGAGGACCCCAACGACGGCAAGTTCTGGTGGAACGCCTGCCGTGACCCGTGGCGGATCGGCAACGACGCGGTGACCAGCGGCGACGCCAAGTCCCTGGCCGCCGCGCGCAAGCTCAACACCTGGATCAAGAGCAAGACCGGCGGCAACCCGAACAACATCGCGGTCGGCTACTCGCTCAACGGCACCCAGATCTCCAGCGGCAGCGAGCCGGCCTACTTCGCCCCGTTCGCGGTGGCGGCGATGACCGACTCCGGCAGCCAGGCCTGGCTGGACGCCCTGTGGACCAAGATGCTCAACACCCCGTTCACCGCCACCGACTACTACTCGACCAGCGTCCAGCTCCAAGTCATGATCACCGTAACCGGCAACCACTGGGTGCCCTGACCCTCACGCGTACCAGTGCGGCTCCCACCTTCGGTCGGGGCCGCACTTTCGTACCCGTAACCGTACTCAGGCGACTTTCACGGAGTGGTCCCCAAAATCGGCCACTATGTCCAGTGTTCCCCCCAGGGCGACGACATAGGAGCGCAAGGTGTCCAGACCACCGATCTGGCCGTGCTCGATCTGGGACACGCGCGCCTGAGTGATGCTCATCCGTTCGGCGAGGAGCTTCTGGGAGATGCCCAGACGCTTGCGCATCTCGGCGAGTTGGACACCGCGAAGCTCTGCCCGCAACTGCTCGCGGCTGCTCTCCCGGGCGGCGACTCGCTCGGGGGAGTCCCGATCGGGATCGATCTCACGGATCTTGGCCTTGGTGTCGGACCACTTCACGAACTCACTCATCGCCCTTCCTCCTCCTTCTCAGCGCGGTATGCCGCGTAACGCTCCTCCGCCAGGGGAATCGCCGTGCGATACCACCGACTCCATTCCCCGGCCTTGTCTCCGGCGACCAGCACGATCGCCTCCCGCGTCGGGTCGAAGACGAACAGCAGGCGGATCTCCGCCTCCCCGGGCACTCGGGGCCGTAGCTCTTTGAGGTTGTGCAGGACACGGGAATGGTGGATCCGGTCAACCAGTGGACGACCGAGTTTCGGCCCCTGCAACGCGAGCTCGTCCAATGCTTCTTCGATCTTCTCTGCGGTGGCGAGATCGTTCTTGCAGATGTCGAGAAACCAGGCGTTCACCTCGGCGTGCAGCGTGATCTCCCAGGTCATACGGTCAATATAACGGATCCTTATATCCTTCCGAAGGCTGTTGCCGGAAGTATGCGGCACCTGCGTGATGCGACAGCCTCTTCCAGACCGAGCTGGCTGAACGCACCGGCTTGAGGCAGCCGGCGGTGGCACGCTTCGAGGCGGGCGGGACGATGCCGACCATCCCGATGCTGGAGCGGCTCGCGGAGGCTCTGGAGATGCGGTTGAGCGTCCAGTGGTACGAGGCCAACGCATAAGCAATCAGCGCCGCCCGTTTCCCTGCTTGACCGAAATGACGGACAAGACGAACACAAAGTTCCGATCAAGCTGGCCGAAGCGTTGAAACAGAGGCTCTGGAAATGCGGTTCCTGTTACGCGGGCTCCAGGTTTCCCACGAACCGGTAGGAGAATCCCTTGCCTGTGGGGGAGGAAGCCTCGATGTCCTGATAGCCGCCCGTGGCGGTCACCGGGATGCGCAGCAGCAGGTCGTCGCCGACGATGTCGTCCTCCCACACCTCAATGGTGAACGAGCCTCCGGCGACGGTGGTCTGGCTCTTGTACGATCCGGCGGCGCGCTCTGTGGAGCCGGGGGTGCACATCGAATACTCCCATACCCAGCAGGTTCCGGCCTTGGTGTCGGCCTCGTCACCGTTGGTGGGCCAGCCGAGGTACTCGGCGCCGTTCTGACCTATGATCCGCACACGGATCTCGTCCTCGCCGCTCTCCTCCAGATCGAAGGCCTGAAGCGAGCCGAACACAATCTTGAGCAGGGGTCCGGCGGCGGCCGTATCGACGCCGAGAGCAGGGGGCTCGGCGGCCTGGGCCGGGGACACGAGGGCCGCGGCGAGTGCCAGCCCGGCGGCCAGAGTGCCCACCCTCGACAGGACGTTGTTCATGCGCTCCTCGTTTTCCGTTGACAGGCGGGCTCCAGGCGGAAATTGAGCCTGTGGTGGTAGCCGTTCACGTCGCCCCTGTGAGTGGTGATGACGTTCGCCATAGAGCCTGTCGGGGGTGTCTTGTCGATGGCTTGGAGCCTGCTGGTGGGGATCCGACATCAAGCTCACGCCCCCGGGCGGATCACCGTCGGTCACCTGCGGTCGTGACGGCATGAACCACGGGCGCGAAGCCCTCCACCTGGACGGCGGCCAACAAGGTCACCCCTGTGCTCTTCACTGAGCGCGCCGATGGCTTCCCCGATCACTCTGCCCTGCCCGCTGTCATGGATCCGGTATGGCCGACCCAGGCGTCGCAGGAACGGCGGTTCGGATCGGGTTGTTGCCGCGACCTGCCCAGCGCCAGATGAGGAAGTAATAGGCCCAGTAAGCGAGCAATGCCATCAGAAGCAAGCTGGAAACAAAGACCCCCAGCACGATCCCAAAGAATCACGGGTGGGCACGCTCACCCGGCCTGCCCGCGTCGCCCACGCAGAAGCCCCCAAATATCCGAAAACGACGTCTCGGAAGACGGCCTCGGCACCGCGAGAGGGGTGATTTCTGTGATCTGGGTGACGAGGCATGTCCACAGCGCGCAACGTTGACCCGCGATGGACCGGTCTGATGCTCCGCCTCCGAGGCCGGTTCGTACGACAACAACGGAGCAAAAAGGAGGATCGTGACTGAGAACGAACCGAACGCGCGGGACATCGCCGCGATGGACGAGGCGGAGCGCGCCCAGTGGTTCTACGACAACCGCGAGCAGGTCGCCGAGGAGTCCACCCCTGCCGTCCTTGATCGTGCCGT
The DNA here is from genome assembly GCF_040678965.1 of Streptosporangium sp. NPDC049248. Taxonomy (NCBI): domain Bacteria; kingdom Bacillati; phylum Actinomycetota; class Actinomycetes; order Streptosporangiales; family Streptosporangiaceae; genus Streptosporangium; species Streptosporangium sp. NPDC049248. The sequence continues at coordinate 814,511 of NZ_JBFAQY010000001.1, read as the reverse complement.
ATCAGTGCGGGTCAGCCCCGATGACCTCGGCTTGCTGACCGAGGCCGCGACAGCGGTGGGCATGAAACCGAGCGCGTGATTGCACAAGGTCGGACTGGAGGCCGCGGCGATGGCATCTGCTGCCCCGCCTGCGGCAGTGCTGTCAGGGGAGGAGACTCGGCAACTCCAGGATTCGGTCCTGAACATCGTGGAACTGCTGGAGCGCAGTGGCATCAGGCTTGACACGGCAGCAGACGAACGCGATCGATCGCTGGTTCTGAAGTCGCTACGCCGCACGCGAAAGAAGAAAGTCAAGAGAGGTAGGTGGCCGCATCGATGAGCAAGGCGACCCGCACGTCGGCGACGTCCATGAGGACACCGGCGATGGGAGGCCCCAGTAACATCCCCATGTTCGCGGACATGGACATCCGAGCCTGGGCCTTACTCAGTAACGCGTCCGACGTCGAGCTCGCCACCGCTTTCCGGGTCGTCGGCAACACCACATGTCGTGTTTGACGCCACTGCTGGACGGGTGCCTCCAGGGTGACGGTGGCGCGGGCAGTCAGTTGATGTCGTTGAGTCGTGCGCCGATGAGATCGAGTGCGTGTTGCTGCGTGCTGTTGAGAACATCTGTTGTGTGTTCGGTGAAGAGTCCAGCAACTCCGGTGAGGTCTATGTCCGACTCTGTTTCGTTGAGTTCTCGCACGATCGGCGCGAAGGTTGCGACGAACTCGTCAACGAACCGGTCAAGTTCATCGTCGCCGGTGTGGGGTCCCAGGCTTTCGAACTGTGCGATCACGGTTGTGATGGCGGGCAGGAGACCGGGGTCGCTGATCCGTTCGTAGTACCCGACGAGGTAAGGCATGCCGTCGGCGCCGACCAGGTGGGCGAGGAGAACGGTTTGATCCCGGTCGATTCGTGCCATCGCCGGGGAGAGCCCGCCGGCCGCAAAGGTGGTGAGAAACCGCGCGAGCTCGGGCGGGATGTCCGGCGCTGCTTTCTGTTCCCGGAGCCGGGCGATGAGATCGCGCTGCGTGGTGAGCCGGTCGATCTGGGCGGCGAGTTCTTGATCGAGCCGATCAAGAAGCCCTATGGCCTGATCGCCGGTCTCATCGAGAAGGGCGGGCATCTGCTCCAGTGGTATTCCGAGGGCGGCGAGACGTTTGATACGTAGGACTCGGATCAGATCGTGCACGTCGTACTGCCGGTAGCCGTTGGGTCCGCGGGGCGGCTCGTCGAGGACGCCGACCTGATGGTAATGGCGGAGTGCTCGGACGGTGACTCCGGCGAGCGAGCCGAGTTCGCTACTGTTCACCGCTGGCCACCCGCGCCTCGTTCGTCATCATTCGCCCTGGGTTCTCTGGTTCCAGTCTACGAAGCGACCGTGCGGTCAGTGCGAGGACGAAGGCGGCGGTCCATACGGCTGCGAGTGCGAGAGCTGCGACATTGACGCTGATGTACTCGGTGAGCATGGCCGCCAGCACGATGCCGGCCGGTGGGGCGGCGGTCATCATGGCGTTCTGGGTGCCCATGATCCGTCCTAGCATCGTCTCGGGTATCCGCTCGATCATGAGCACGCCGATCAGGCTGCCGAACAGTCCACTGGAGAATCCGACGACGAACGCCCCAGCGAACACCACCCATACGGACGGTAGCGCGGCGATGAGGGCGATCCCGGCTGTTGTTCCGGCGAGACCGGTGACGAACCAGGCTCGGCGGGCACCGCGCGTGCCGGCTGCGGCGTAGCTCGCGCCGCCGAGGAGCATCCCGAGGGCGAGGGCGCTCAGCACGAAACCGAGGAGGCCGGACCGGTTCTCCTGGGTGAAGAACACCGGCAGCACGAGCCCTTGCATCGCCCCGAGGACCAACACCGATGCCAAGCCGATCATGGTGACCACGAGTAGGAAGCGACTGCGGAACAGGGCCCGCCAGCCGTCACGCAACTGTGACCACCCGGTACCGGTCGGAGCCGCCGCGATACCGTCCTCCGACACGATCGTGCCGACGTGCCGCGGAATCAGGAGCGTGATCAGCGCGGCCACCAGCGACGTAGCGGCGGTGATCCACAACACCGTTGAGCCGTCGAAGAGGATCATGAGAGTCCCTGCCGCCGCCGGCCCCAGCAAGATCGCCACCGCACCCAGAGTCTCTCGCACCCCCATCAGTCGTTCGGCACTGACGCCCCCGTGGCGAACGACCGCGGGAAGCAGCGCCTCCCGTGCCGTCGCACCGGGCACGTCGCCGAGCGAGCCGATGATGCCGAACAGAATGAACCACCCCAGGTTGAGCCCCGACACCAGATCGACCAGCGGCAACGCGGCGATCGACGCGGCGGAGACGAGATCGGTGATCACCGAGGATGTGCGCCGGTTGATGCGGTCGATGACCACCCCCATCAGCAACCCCGCGAGAACGGCCGGGACGGCGGTCGCTGCGGCGACCGCTCCTGCACCAAGCGCACTCCCTGTGGTCTGTAACACGATCAACGGCAACGCGATCCCCGCGATCGAGTTCCCGAGCAGGGACAACACGTATGAGGCGAGATATGCGACAGGAACGAGCTTCATGTCTCAAGCACAAACTATGACGTAGGGGCGGAGTCAAACTCACCGCAGAACGCAGGGCGGGGGCCTACATCCCGATGCCGTGCTCGTGCTGTGGACCGTGTCGCTGTTGCGGGTCGTGGTTCGACGCGGCGAGTTGTGCCTGTCGTCCGGCGCGGGCACGGAGAAAGGCACCCGTACGGCGCGTGACACGAGTGGGCGGAACCATCCGGCGCACCACCGTCCACCCCGGCATGCCCGACTTCCGCGCCGGCGCCGGTCGGCGCGGCTCAACCGGCTGACTCCGGGAGAGCCGCGAATCGACGTCAGGCTACCTTGACGTCAAGGTAGCCTGACGAAATACTCGAACCATGTCCACTCCCGACGAACTTGAACGTCAGTTCACACTCCTGACCGCGGCCGCGCGCTACGACGCGCTACGCACCCGTGACGTCCTGGCCGCACCGGCCGATGAGGACGACCCCGCGCTCACACCGCCCGACCCCGGCGCGGAGCCCCTGACCCGGGGCGAGGCGCTGGAGCTTCTCGCGCTGGGCGAGGTGATCGCGCGGAAGGCGGGCTACGGACGTCAGCTCTCCGTGCGCTCCGCCCGCCGGGCCGGCGCCTCGTGGTCGCAGATCGGTGCCGCCCTGGGAACCAGCAAGCAGGCGGCGTGGGAGGCCCACAACCGATGGATCGACGAACAGGCCGTGGAACGCGACGGTCACTGGGGCTGGGACGAGAACGACCTGGCGGCCGCGCGCGTGCTCGCCGGCACCCCCGAAGGCGAGGACACGAAATGAGCGAGCACGCCGGGACCGCCGTCCACCCCTTCGTCCTCGACATCGCGCAGGCCGACCTGGACGACCTGACCGACCGCCTGGCCGCGACCAGATGGCCGGATGAGCAGGCCGGTGCGGGCTGGTCCCAGGGCGTGTCGATGGCCTACCTCAAGGAACTGACCGCATACTGGCGCACCGGCTACGACTGGCGGGAACACGAGGCACATCTCAACCGGTTCCCCCAGTTCACCACCAGGATCGACAACGCCGACATCCACTTCCTGCACGTCCGTTCCCCCCAGGCCGATGCGCTGCCGCTGCTGATCACTCACGGCTGGCCCGGATCCATCGTGGAGTTCCTCGACGTCATCGGGCCCCTGAGCGACCCCCGGGCTCATGGTGGCGACCCGGCCGACGCCTTCCACCTGGTGATCCCCTCCATCCCGGGATACGGACTGTCCGGACCGACTCGCGAGGGCGGCTGGGATGTGCACCGGGTCGCGAAGGCCTGGGCCGAGCTGATGCGGCGCCTGGACTACCACCGCTACGGCGCGCAGGGCGGCGACTGGGGCCACGCGATCACCCTGGAGCTGGCCGCCGTCGACACCGGCCGTGTCGTCGGAATCCACCTCAACACCCTGCTGACGCCGCCTCCCAGTGACCCCGCCGAGGCCGCCGAGCTTACCGATGACGACAGGGCACGGCTCGACCGGCTGGTCAGCGCGGAGCCGGAGATGTCGGGCTACGCGAAGATCCAAGGCACCCGGCCGCAGACACTGGCCTACGCGCTCACCGACTCCCCCGTCGGGCAGCTCGCCTGGATCGTCGAGAAGTTCAAGGAGTGGACGGACTGCGCGGACGTGCCCGAGGACGCGGTCCCCCGCGACCGGCTCCTGACCAACGTGATGCTCTACTGGCTCACCGCGACCGCCGGGTCGTCGGCCCGCCACTACTGGGAGGCCTTCCATCCCTCCCGGCCGCCGCGTACCGGGCCGTCGGCGACGCCCACCGCGGTGGCGGTCTTCGCCGCCGACGTGGCCCGCCCTGTCCGGCGGCTCGCCGAACGCGACAACAACATCGTCCACTGGTCGGAGTTCGACCGAGGCGGCCACTTCGCCGCGATGGAGGAACCCGACCTGTTCACCGACGACGTCCGCGCGTTCTTCCGCCGGTTCCGCTGACGGGCTCTGGAGCGAACCCGATACCGGCGCGGCACGCTCGGAATCACGGCGACTCAAGATTTTCCCCTCACATTCCGTGAGCACGCGGCCCCGGGGAGGCTGCCCGGTAACCCGACATCAGTCCGGTTGAGCACCCCGGTGCGGGCCGCCCGCGGACGAGTCGTCCGGCCCGGCGGCCCTCGACGTCGCTCAGTCCTGGTCGGGGATCTCCAGGCGGGAGAGCGTCTGCGAGCACGAGGCGTTCCTGATCGCCGGTCGCCGGGCCAGGAGTTCCCGCGCCTCGCGGCGGGCCAGGTTCCAGCCGTTCCACGGGTCGGGCCCGGCCAGGTCGTTGGCCGCGATCACGTCCAGCAGGACGCAGCTGCGGGACGGTTCCGGCAACCGGTCCAGTGCGGGGACCGCCTCGGCGCCGAGGTCGCCCAGGTAGTCGAGGTCGATCCGGTTCACGCCCCGTACCGCGATCTGCGTCTCCGCGACCCGCAGGTCGGGGTTCCACACCGCGAACGCCAGCAGCGAGGCGCTCGTCATCAGCACCAGGGTCCTGGGCAGCCAGCGCGCGTGCCCGCGCCTGGTGAGCCGGGCCGCGCCCGCCATGAGGACCAGCGCGAAGACCCCGCCCAGCCACCAGATGGTCGCCGCCACCGAGGCCCGCAGCCGGGAGAGCCCGTAGACCTCGGTGTACAGGTCCAGGCGGTGCAGCGCGGAGAAGAGAATCACCAGGGTCAGCACGCAGAGCAGGCCGAGCAGCCCGGCCATCAGCCACCGGTCGAAGCCCTTGAGATCCAGCGTCCCCGAGGCGACCGCGACGATCGCCAGCACGAACACGCTGACGACGACGAGCTGGAAGAACCCCGAACGCGCGTACTCGGCGTAGGTCAGCCCGGTGGCGGAGGCCACCCACCGGGTGGTGCCGAACAGCACGGTGAGCTGCATCCCCACGAACGTGGCGAACAGCAGGTTGAGCGCCGTCAGCGGGGTCACCCAGAGAGCGCGGCCGGCCGTGATCTTCAGGTCGGGGGCCTTCGGCTCGGCCACCGGCCGCAGGCCGACCAGCACCGCGGAGGCCACCACGACCGCGAAGACCACGAAGAGCAGGATCCGCAGCGGCAGCGACTCGGCCCAGTCCTGCGCGCTGAACAGCTGCTCGACGGCCTCGGCGAAGACCGCGTCCGCCGAGGCGAACAGCGCCCCGAACACCGCCAGCAGCACGACGGTCAGCCCGCCCCCCAGCAGCAGGGGGACCATCTTCCTGGTGTTCGTGAGACCCTTCAGCCGCGCGCCGAGGAACCACGGCACCGGCAGCAGGCCGAGGAGCACCGACGCGCCTCCCCTGAGCACCCCGAACCAGCCGCGCCCGGCCCCCGACAGAGCGAGCGCGGCCAGCAGGAACCCGGCCAGCAGGACCATCCCGACCAGCCAGTCGGCGTCCCTGAACAGCACCGTCGCGACCAGCCCGTAGGCGATCGCCCCCATCCCGGCCGACCACGGGGTGATCCTGCCGCGCACCGCCGGAATCGCCGCCGCCCCCATGGCCGCGGAGACCAGCACGAGCCCGAGCCCCGCCCTGCTGTACGGCACCGCGATCGCGGCGAGCAGCCCGACGGCGACGGAGACCGGCAGCACCCACCGGGGGGTGTCCGGCAGGTCGGGCCGGGGGAAGAGGGGCGGCGCCTCGTACCCGCCGGGGCCTCCGGGGCTTCCCTGTGGCCGAACAGCCGGCCGGTACTCCTCCCGGACCGGCGCGAAACCTCCCGGGGGTCCCACCGGTTGCGCCGCTCTCTCCTTCTCCCGGACCTCCGGTACGGTGACGCGCTGCGCGACGGGTCCCCGCGCGGGAGGCCGCTCCGGGAGCGGTTCGCCGCCGGACCAGATCTCGTTGGTGGGCGTGGTGGCGCCGATGACCGTGCCGACGAACACACCGATCATGAAGATGACGGCACCGACGAAAGCGGCCAGCAGGGCGTCGAAGCCCGCGAGGCCGATGCCCATGATCACCGCGCAGACCAGTCCGGCGACACCTCCGAGGAAGAGGCCGAGGAACGCCCCGGGCCAGTTCCGCACCACGACCTGTTCCCGGCGCCCGTCCCCGGCCCGCCTGTCCCGGACGAGGACCGGCCGGGGGGGAAACGGCTGCGTGGGCGGAGGAGGTGGCCCGATGGGCGCCTCGGAGTCCGTGGGGGTGGAGACGGGCACGGACCCAGGCTCCCCGGCGGTGACCTCCCGTCGAGGAGCACCGGTCGCGGCCGGCCCCAAGGCTCCGGCCGGTTCACCGGAACCGGAGTCGATCCCGGCGGTCTCGCCAGGATCCGGCTGCCGAGCACCCCCTGAGATCTCATCAGGTTCCCGAGCACTCCCGGTGACCTCGTGACGCTCGCCGATCCCTGTTCGCGTACCGCTCACCTGCGGGACGGAAGGCGTGGATGCGGTGAGATCTTCGGGGGCCTTGTCCGGGACGGAAGGCGTCGAGACGGCGGGATCCACGGGGACCTCGGGCACAGTGGACGGGGCGGACACGGGAGGGGCCTTGTCCGGGGCGGAAAGCGCGGAGGCACCGGAAGGCACCGAGGTCTCGGGATCCACAGGGACCTTGCCCGGGACGGTGCCGTGCACCTCCGGGGAATTCACCCCGGAGGAGGAAGGCTCCTTGGCGGGCGAGGACGGGGTGGTCATCTCAATCCTTTCCGGAAGGTCGGTCACGATGTGGCAGCCGGGGCCGTCTGCGACGTGGATGGAGCCGCCGTGCAGCTCGACGATCTCCTTGGTGATGGCCAGGCCCAGCCCGGCGCCGCCGTCGTCGGCGGCCCGTCCGGCGTCCAGGCGGGAGAAGCGCTCGAACGCCCGCGCCCGGTCCTCGGCCGCGATCCCCGGCCCCTGGTCGCTCACCCGGAGCCGGACACCCTCTCCCCCGGCCGCCGCCGCCAGCACCACGGTCCCGCCGTCGGGACTGTGCCGCACCGCGTTGTCCAGCAGGTTGGCGAGGACCTGCGCGAGCAGGTCGGGGTCGGCGCGTACGCTCAGTCCTTCCGGAACCTCGCAGCGGGCCGTCACGCCCTCCCTGGCCAGTACGGCCTCCCGGAGGGCCTGCTCGCAGAGCGGGCGCAGCTCGACGTCCTCACGTTCGATCAGCCGGGCACCCGACTCCAGCCGGGACAGGTCGAGCAGTTGCGCGACCAGCCGGCCCAGCCGCTCGGTCTGGGCGAGCGCGGTGCCGAGGGTGACGGGATCGGGCTCCGAGACCCCGTCGACCACGTTCTCCAGTACCGCCCGGAGCGCGGTGATCGGCGTGCGGAGCTCGTGGCTGACGTTGGCCACCAGATCCCGCCGCTGCCGGTCCACCTCGCCCAGGTCGGCGGCCATCGCGTTGAAGGCCCGGGCGAGCTCGCCGACCTCGTCACGGGAGGTCGCGGTGACCCGCAGGCCGTACCGGCCCTTGGCGATGGTCTGCGCGGCGGCGGCCATCTCGCGGAGCGGTTTGGTCATCCCCCGCGCGAGCAACTGCACCATGATCAGCGCGAACACCGCGGCCACCGCGACGCGCACGTCGCGCGAGTAACCGGCGTTGAGGCCGACCTCGTTGACGACGAACGCCGCCACCACGGCCAGCAGGATCACCATGCCGAGCTTCGCCTTGATCCGGCCAAGGAAGTCGAGAGGTCTCAAGGGTCGGCGCATCCCGGTGTCGGAGGGAAGGGGCATACAGGGGTTGAGTGCCGGGGAGGGCGATCGGTTCGCGCCGGAGGCTCCCGGCCGTAACGGAACCCGCGTCGACGGCGTGTGCTCCGTTCCGCGGCGGAGGTCGCGAGCACGTGGCCGCGGACCCGGGGTCGCCGGGACGTGCGTTCACTGCCGCACCAGGGCGTAACCGACGCCGTGGACGGTACGGACGACGCCGGGGCCGAGCTTGCGGCGCAGGGCGCGGACGTGGCTGTCGACGGTACGGGTGGCCGCGGCCTCGGAGAAGCCCCAGATGTCGGCCAGCAGCCGCTCCCGCTCGAAGACCTGGCCGGGGCGCTCGGCGAGGCGGCAGAGCAGGTCGAACTCGGTCCTGGTCAGCTGGGCCTCGTCGCCCCGCACGTAGACCCGCCGCTCGGCGGTGTCTATCTCGACGTCGGCGACGCGGATGACCGTGTCGGCCACGGCCAGCTGGGAGGCCCGCTCGACCCGGCGGAGCAGGGCGTGCACCCGGGCGACCAGCTCGCGCATGCTGAACGGCTTGGCCATGTAGTCGTCGGCCCCGACCCCGAGCCCCACCAGCAGGTCGGTCTCCTCACCCAGCGCGGTGAGCATGAGCACCGGGACCGGCCTGGCCGCCTGCATCCGCCGGCACACCTCAAGGCCGTCGAGTCCGGGCAGCAGCCGGTCGAGCACCACCACGTCGGGTGCCGTCTTCGCGTAGGCGGCCAGCGCCGCCTCCCCGTCCCCGACGACGCGCACGTCGAAGCCCTCGGCGGCCAGCCTGTGGCGTACGGCCCGCGCGATCGTCTCGTCGTCCTCGACCACGAGGACACGTCGTTGCTGAGGGGTTGCCATGCCCGGCAGCGTAGACCGGAGCCGTGCAGAAGACCTGTGGTGAATTGTGAAGGTTCTGCGCACTCACCGGGTGCGCCGTCTCCGGTGAACACGGATGGACGACACCGCATCCGGCGATCGCGGGTCCCCTCCGTCCGGTCGCGTCCACGGAGGTGTGGTGGGGGCCGGGACCGCTCGACCGTCCGGACCCTACCGCCCCGGATGAGGGTCTCGCTGCGGGGTGGGTAGGAGGTCAGCGGGCCGTGATCCGATACCCCACCCCTGGCGTCGTGGTGATGGCCGGGGGCTCGCCGAGTTTGCGGCGCAGGCGGCCGATGGTGACCGTGACGGTATTGGTCAGGGGGTTGGCGTGTTCGTCCCACACCTGTTCGAGCAGGTCCTCGGCGCTGAGGAAGGCGGGGACGGCGCGCAGGAGGGCTTCGAGCAGTGCGAACTCCTTGACCGACAAATCCAGATGCCGGCCGTCGCGGGTGGCGGTACGGCGCAGCGGGTCGAGCTCGATGCCGGCCACGCGCAGCGTGCGGGGCCGGGCGGTGGGCCGGCGGCGGGCCAGGGAGCGGATGCGCAGCACCAGCTCGGGGAAGTGGAAGGGCTTGGCCAGGTAGTCGTCGGCCCCCAGGGTCAGGCCGGTGACTCGGTCGACGGGCGAGCCGGCGGCGGTCAGCATCAGGACCATGACGCGGTCGTCGCGTTCAGTGATCATCTGGCAGAGGGTGTCGCCGTGGATGCCCGGCAGGTCTCGGTCGAGGACGACCACGTCGTAGGCGTTGAGGTCCAGCTTGGCGGCGGCCTCCAGGCCGTCGTAGGCCACGTCCACGGCCATGCCCTGATCGCTCAGACCTTCGACGAGTACGTCGGCGAGGGAGCGGGTGTCCTCCACCACGAGCACCCTCATGCCGGAACCTCCGCCGGCACGGCCGCCAGGGGCAGCGAGACGGCGACCCGGAGGCCGCCCTCTGGCCGGGCCCGCAGGTCGAGGGCGCCGCCGTGTGCGGCGGCGATGGCTGTGACGATCGAAAGGCCGAGCCCGGAGCCGTTGCCGGAGTGGGTACGGTCGGCGCCGAGTCGCTGGAAGGGCTGCGCCAGTCGGTCGACCTGCTCCTGGTCGAGGACGCGTCCGCCGGTCTCGACGACGAGCTGGGCTGTTGTGCCGTCGGTGGTGGTGGCCAGGCGGATCCAGCCGCCTGGCTGGTTGTGGGTGATGGCGTTGTCGATGATGTTGTCGATCATTCGGGTGAGGAGCGTCCTGTTTCCCTGTGCCCACGCGCTGTCGTCGACGGCGTCCGTGGAGTGGACGGTGAGGTTCTTGGTGGTGATGTCGGCGGCCCGGGCGCCCAGGGCGACGGTCACCAGCCGGCGGAGCGAGAGCGTCGTGCGGTCGGCCAGGGCGCCGTGCTGGGTGCGGGCGAGCACGAGGAAGTCTTCGAGTAGCCGGTCGACCTGGTCGAGCTCGGTGCGGAGCCGGTCGGCCAGCGCGGCGGTCTGCTGAGGTACGGGCTCCGGCTTGGCCAGGGCCACGTCCAGGGACGCGCGCATGGTGGCCAGCGGAGTGCGGAGCTCGTGGGAGGCGTTGGCGACGAACCGGCGTTGCGCGGCGAACGAACTCTCCAGTCTTTCCAGCAGCTCGTCGATGGTGTCGGCGAGGTCTTTGACCTCGTCGGCCGGGCCCTGCGCGGCCAGCCGCTCGTGCAGGTTGTCGGCGGAGATCCGGCGGGTGGCCGCAGTGATCATCCGCAGCGGGCGCAGCACCCGGCCGGCGACGACCCGGCCCAGGATGACCGACACCGCGCCCATGACCACCAGTGCCACCGCCGAGCCGATCAGGAGTTGGCGGGACTGGGCCGCGTGGGTGTCCGACAGCTGGGTCTGGAGCCAGGCGATGCGATCGTTGGCGGCGGCGAGCGTGGCCGGCTCCACCGGCGGGGTGCCAGAAGGTGCGGATCGACTGGTCCGCGTCCCTCCGAGTCCCACGAGATTGGTGATGACCAGCAGCCCGACGCCGGACAGCAGGAACATGGCACCGTACAGGACGGTGAAGCGCAGTCGTACGGTGCGCGCCGGTCGTCGCCACTTTCGCATGCGTTCCAGGATGCCGTGCCGGACCTAACAGCGGTGTGACAGCCTCTGTTCGGCCCGTGTTAGGGCCGGGTCCGTACAACCGATCGCATGCGAGCAACCATCGAAGTCAGCGGGCTGCGCAAACGGTTCGGCCCGACCCTGGCGCTGGACGGCATGTCGTTCACCGTGCAGCCCGGCCAGGTCACCGGGTTCGCCGGCCCCAACGGGGCGGGCAAGTCCACCACGATGCGGGTGATCCTCGGCCTGGACGCGGCCGACGAGGGCCACGCGCTGATCGGCGGACGGCCGTACACCAGCCTGCCCAACCCGCTCACCCACGTCGGCGCGTTGCTCGACGCCGGTGCGCTTCAGCCCGGCCGCACCGCACGCAACCACCTGCTGTGGCTGGCCCACTCCCAGGGCCTGGACGGCAGGCGGGTCGACGAGGTGCTCCAACAGGTCGGGATGCGGTCCGCAGCCCGGCGCAAGGCGGGCGGCTTCTCGCTGGGCATGCGCCAGCGGCTCGGTATCGCGGCCGCGCTGCTCGGGGACCCGCCGGTGCTCATGCTGGACGAGCCGGTCAACGGCCTGGATCCCGAGGGCATCGTGTGGATGCGCGGCTTCCTGCGGTCGCTGGCCGGCGAGGGGCGGGCCGTGCTGGTGTCCAGCCATCTGATGAGCGAACTGGAGGACACCGCCGACCATCTCGTGGTGGTGGGCAAGGGCCGCGTCATCGCCGACACCAGCGTGGCCGACCTGATCGCGGCCGCCTCCCGCGGCCGGGTCACACTGCGTACGGCGGCGCGCTCGGAGGCGATGTCCGCGCTGGGTCACGCCGGCGCCACGACGGCCGCGGCCGATCGCGACACGATCGTCGTCTCAGGGCTGCCGTCGGAGCACATCGTGGCGGTACTCAACGCCAACGGGGTGCCGTTCTCCGAGGTGGCGACGGACCGGGTGACGCTGGAGCAGGCATACATGGACCTCACCGCCGATGCGGTCGAATACCGGGGAGCGGCACGATGAGCGCCCCTCCACACCGCTCCGCACACCGCTCGGAACCGCAGGCCGGCCGCGGAGGCTTCGGGCGGTTGCTGCGCGCCGAGTGGACCAAGTTCAGGACGGTACGCGGCTGGGTGGTCACCATGACCGCGGCGGCGCTGGTGACCGTGCTGTTCGGACTGCTGTCCGCGGCCGGCAACCACGCCTCGTGCGGTGCCGGTCCGATCGAGGTCGCCTGTCCCCCGCCTCTGGTCGGCCCGGGCGGCGAAGCGGTGGACGACAAGTTCTATTTCGTGCACCGGCCGCTGGCCGGGGACGGCGGCATCACCGTCCGCCTCACCTCCATGACCGGCCAGATCCGTAAGCCCGATGTCATCCCGGGGCAGCGCAACGTGGTGCCCGGGGTCGTGCCATGGGCGAAGGCCGGAGTCATGATCAAGGAGAGCACCAGGCAGGGCTCCGCCTACGCGGCGGTGATGATGACCGGCGAGCACGGGGTGCGGATGCAGCACGACTTCACCCACGACGTGGCCGGTCGGCCGGGCGGCGTCTCCCGACAATCGCCGCGATGGCTCCGGCTGATCCGCTCCGGCGACACCCTCACCGGGTACGAATCCGCCGACGGCACCGAGTGGGTCCAGATCGGCACCGCGACCCTGACCGGACTACCGCAGACCGTCCAGGTCGGCATGTTCGCCGCCTCTCCCGGCGACCTCACGGTCACACGGGGAGATCTTGGCGGGTCCGGCTCTGCGGCCCGCTTCACCGAAACCACCGGCGAGTTCGACCAGGTCATGCTCCAGGGCAACGCGTCCGGCGCGTGGCGCAACGACGACATCGGTGTCATCGTCGCGCCTGACGGGTCGGCGCACCACCCGGGCCGCGCCGGCCGGTCTGGCGGCACCTTCTCCGTAACCGGCGTCGGCGACATCGCGCCGACCATCGAGGGCACCACCCCCGAACGTTCCCTCAGCAGCGCGCTGATCGGCCTGATCCTGGTGATCGTGGTGGCGGTCATGTTCATCACCGCCGAGTACCGGCACGGCCTGATCCGCATCACCCTGCTGGCCGGCCCGCGCCGCGGCCGGACGCTGGCGGCCAAGGCACTGGCGCTCGGCCTGGTCACCTTCGCCGCCGCCCTGCCCGCCATCGCGATCACGTTCACGGCCGGCGGGCGGATCCTGCGCGACAACGGCAACACCGTCCTCCCGGTGTCCCTGCTCACCCAGATGCGCATCGTGGTCGGCATGGCGGCGCTGTTCGCACTGGCCGCCGTGCTCTCCCTCGCCCTCGGCACGCTGCTGCGGCGCAGCGTCGCGGCGGTCATCACCGCCATCGCGGTGATCGTGGTCCCGCACGTCCTGGCGACCACCTCGGTCCTGCCCGACAGCGCCGCGCGATGGCTGCTGCGCCTCACCCCGGCGGCCGGCTTCGCCATGCAGCAGAGCATCCCGCAGTACGCGCACGTGCTCGGCCACTACGCGCCCACCGCCGGGTTCTACCCGCTGCCGCCGTGGGCCGGTCTGGCCGTATCGGCCGGCTATACCGCGCTCGCCCTCGGCTTGGCCGTCCACCGGCTCCGCCGGAGGGACGCATGAGACATCCCCATCGGGACCTCTCCTGGTGCCGCGGGAGGAGTGCGTGACAGAGCTCCTGCATGCGGAATGGACGAAACTCCGTACCCTGGCCGGCACCGGCCGGCTGCTGCTCGCGATCGTGGTGCTGACCGTCGCCGGCAGCGTCGCGGCCTCCGCCGTCGTGTCCTGTGCCTCGGAAGGCTGCGGCTACGACCCCGCCAGGATCAGCCTCTTCGGGGTCCAGGTGAGCCAGGCGGTCGTCGCCGTCCTGGCCGTCCTGACGATCACCGGCGAATACGGCACCGGCATGATCCGCCTCACCCTGACCGCCATGCCGCGCCGGACCGGCGTCCTGGCCGCCAAGGCGATCATTCTGGTCGGCTTGACCCTGATCGCCGGGAGCGTCGCCGTGCTCGCCTCCGCGCTTGCCGCGCCGCGCATCCTGCTCGGCAACGGCTTCCCCGCCGAAATGCTCATCCTCACCAGCGGTCCCATGCTGCGCGCCGCCGTCGGCTCGGTCCTCTACCTGGCGCTGATCGCCCTGTTCAGCCTGGGGGTCGCCACCGCCGTACGAGACTCCGCCACCGCCATCGGGGTGGTGCTCGGCCTGCTCTACCTCTTCCCCGCCCTGATCCTCATGATCGCCGACGATGGCTGGCAGCGGCTTCTCTGGCAGATCTCCCCGATGAATGCCGGGCTCGCCGTACAGGCCACCACCAACCTCGCCACCCTCCCCCTCAGCCCGTGGGCCGGCCTGAGCGTACTCGCCGCATGGGCCACCGCGGCGCTCCTGGGCGGCGGGCTGCTCCTACGGATGCGCGACGCATAGCCGCCAGCCGGATCTCGGGCGACAAATGGGGCCGGACGCCCCGGGCAGGCACCGCCATCATCACCGACGCCGTGCCCCTGCTACCCGCGCCAAGACCCAAGGCGGGGCCGTCGGGAAGCACCGGGCGGGGCCTCCGCGAGGGCGAAGGCCCCGCCCGGTTCTCACCGTCAGGCGAGGATCAGGCGGCGGCCGGTGATCCGGTAGCCGATCCGGGCGAACGATGCCGCCATGGGCCTGTTGCCCACATCGGTGTTGTCGTTCACCTCGGGCTCACCCTCGGCGCTGAAGATGTGCAACGCCTCGATGGCCAGGTCGTCGGCGTAACCGCGACCGCGGTGGGCCGGGTCCACCCCGAGATAGCCGATCGTGGCGCACCTGGAGTTGCGGGTGGGCATCACGACGCCGACGAGCTCACCCGAGGCGTCACGGGCGAGCCGCCACCGGTCGCGTCCGCCCGGCATGTCCGCGATCTCGGTCACGGTCTGCTCGGCCGTCGCCCGCGCGCCCTGCTCCGCGAGGTGGCGCCGGTCCCAGTCGTCGAGGCTGCCCTCTTTGACGCGTGCCAGCAGGTCCAGCACCGTCTCGTCGTCGTCGACCGGGGCGAAGGTGAGCCGGCCGGGCCTGGGCGGCAGGCCGTACTCGGGAGACCAGCGCAGGTTGAGCCGCTCGACGGACTGCCGCAACCCGGCCCGCTCGGCGGCGGCGATCCGGTCGGAGGCGTCGGCGAGCGCGTCGGGACGCTCCCGCCAGTCGGCGGGCAGGAACAGGTGGTAGTCGGGCCGGGCGCCGGACGGTGTGGCGTACCCGGGCGTGACCAGCTCCGCGTACGCGGCCCGCAGCAGGGCGGCGCCCACCTCGACCCGGTCGGGCCCGAACCCGGGGTCGAACCAGTCGAGGCTGAAGGGATGCTCGGAGCCGGGAGGCCCCCAGAATCCGGCCCTGGCGACGACCTCGTCGCCGCGCAGCGCGACCCAGACCCATCCGGACCGGTAGTCGAGCTTGTCGAAGGGCAGGCTGCGGGCGCCCACGCCGGAGGCGGGCAGCGGGCCGTAACGGTGGAACAGGTCGAACTCGTCCGCGTCGAGCGGGCGGAAAAGCAGATCGGACAAGGGAAACTCCAGAAAGCGGGTGCGCTTCCCGGTTCTCAGGCGGCCTGTCGCCCGAGGCGGGAGCGCGTGACCAGGGTGGCGAACATGTGCTCCTCACCTCCTCGCGCTCGAAGGGACGGCCAGGCTACCGATGTGCCCGTCCCGCCCTCAACCGGATAAACCCGGCGGGGCCGGCGGCCGGGATGACCGGCGCCCCTCGTATCGCGGCGCCGGGCACCGTACCTGACCTCGCCGGACGCGCCACGAGCCGGTATCGCTAGATCTGTGACCGTCCCGGCGTTACCTTGACGGAGTGATCGATGTCACCGCGTACCTCCGCAGGATCGGCGTCAGGGTCGACGGGCCCCCGAGCGTGGAGTCGCTGCACCTGCTGCACCGGGCACACGTGCAGCGAGTGCCGTACGAATGCCTGGAGATCTGGCTGGGCCGGCCGACGACCGTCGACCCCGCGGAGTCGGCCGCGCGGATCATCGGGGGCCGGGGCGGCTACTGCTACCACCTCAACGGGGCGTTCTCCCTGCTGCTGGAGGCGCTCGGCTACCGGGTGAGGAGGCATGTGGGCGGAGTGCAGGGCAAGGCCGAGGGGCCGCCGAACATAGACGGCGGCCATCTCGTGCTCACCGTCTCCGGCCTGCCCTGCCCGGACAACCCCGGCGGTGAGTGGCTGGTCGACCAGGGCCTCGGCGACGCGATCCACGACCCGCTCCCGCTCGTCGAGGGCACCTACCGGCAGGGCCCCTTCAGCTACGGCCTGCGCGCCTCCGAGGTGGAGCCCGGAGGATGGCGGTTCGACCATGATCCGCGCGGCGGCTTCCTCGGCATGGACTTCCGGATCGGACCCGCCGAGATGTCGGAGTTCGCGGTGATGCACGAGTTCCTGTCCACCTCCCCCGAGTCGGGCTTCGTCCGGGTGGCCACGGTCCAGCGGCGCGACGCGAGCGGTGTCGACGCGATGCGGGGCCTGGTCCTCACCCGGGTCGGCGACCGCGAGCACACCCTGGTCGCGCAGAGCGAACGTGACTACTTCGAGATACTGGCCGACGTCTTCGCCCTCCATCTGTCCGACGTCACCTCTGCCGAACGCGCCAAACTCTGGCAGCGCCTGTGGACCGCCCACGAGAGATGGTCTGATTTCCAGTGATCCAAGGGGCGGCTCGGCCGAACCGGGAGGCATGACCTCCCCCGCCCGTACAGGCGCCTGACCTCGGCTCCAGGCTGCCGGCGGCTTGGGACGCGCGGGCGCCTGCCCTCGGCTCCATCGCGTTGTGCGGATGCCCATGGCACCGCGTAAGCGGAAACCAGGGCTCAATGCGGCATGCGGAATCCCTTTTCATTGGTTCATGTGCCACTAAGTGACTATGTTGCTGTCCGCGATGGGATAGCGAACGGGGTGAGCAGGATCGACACTCAAGTGCTGGCGGACCGCTATCGGCTGCTCAACCCTCTCTCCGAGGGTGGGGCGGGCACGGTCTGGCTCGCCGCCGACGAGATGCTCGGCCGTGACGTGGCGGTGAAGGAGGTGCGGCTCCCGCCCGACCTCGATCCCGCCAGGCGGCAGGAGGTCCTCGCCGCGGCGCTTCGCGAGGCCAACCTCGCCGCCCGGCTCAGGCATCCCTCGATCGTGACCGTCCACGACGTGGTCGTCGACCAGGAACGGCCCTGGCTCGTCATGGAGCTGCTGTCGGGCGCGTCCCTGGAGCAGACGGTCCGCGACCGGAGCCCGCTGCCGGTGCACCAGGTGGCCAGGATCGGCGTGGGCATCCTCGGCGCGCTCGGCGCCGCCCACACCGCCGGGGTGTTCCACCGTGACGTGAAACCGGGCAACGTCTTCCTCACCAGGACCGGCAAGGCGGTCCTCACCGACTTCGGCGTCGCGGTCGTCGACGGCGAGGTCACCTCGGGCCGGACCGGCCACCTGATCGGCTCGCCCAACTACATCGCGCCGGAACAGCTGCGCGGCGAGCGCGGCGGCCCCGCCTCCGACCTGTGGTCCCTCGGTGCCACGCTCTACTTCGCCGTCGAGGGGATGCCGCCGCACCCGGCGGAGACCCCCATCGCGGCGATCGGCCGGGTGCTCACCGAACCGCCCAGGCCGCCGGAGCGCGCGGGCGGGCTGGGCCCGCTGCTGATGAGCATGCTCGACCCGGCCCCCGAGGCCCGGCCGTCGTTCGACGCCGTCGCCCGCTCCCTGGCGGAGCTGGCCACCGGCCAGCCGGCCGCCGGGGTCGGCGGGGTCGGCGGGGTCGGCGGGGTCGGCGGGGTCGGCGACACCGCCGGGGTCGCCGGGATGCCGGCCGCCGCATCGCCCCCCTCTCCGCCGCCCGCGATCCCCGCCGTCCCTGCCGTCACCGACCCCGTTCCCGCCCCGGTACGGCCGCCCGCGCCGGGCCGGGGGCGTGCGCTGCGATGGGCCGCCGCCGAGATGGCCGGGATCGCGGTGGTCATCGGGGTCACCTTCGGGGTGACGTTCCTGCTGACCTCGGGCCCGACCGCGGCCGAGCAGGTGGTCAGGCTCAGCGAGAGTCCCGGTGCCTTCAGCACCCCGGTGGACGTGTGCAAGCTCATTCCCGCTACCAGGGCCAGGCAACTGCTGCCCGCGCCGGCGGGCGAGGGCAAGCCCACCAACGACGGGGGCTGCCAGTGGCCGGCCAAGGGCATGGGACTGGAGGTGCGTCTCCCCGGTACCGGCAAGCAGTGGGGCAAGAGCCCCCGGCAGGCCCACGAGCTGTTCGTGAACCAGCGCCAGAGCACCATACCGAGCGGGGAGAACGCCTGGAGCTGGCCGGAGATCCAGGCCGGTGTCCGCTCCGCCCGATCCACCGCGCCGAGGGCCGTGGCCCCCGTCGGGGAGGAGTCGTTCGGCTACGACGTCTACGAGAACCGCATGACAGGCAGGCTGGAGCAGAGCTACGTGATCATCCGCGTGGACAGCCTCGTTCTGGAGGTCGGTTACGCCGTGGTGGACGGCAGCAAGGACGGTCCGGCGATCCAGGCAGGCGCCCACACAGCCGCGACATGGGTCGCGAACGCGTTGAACAACCAGAAAGCGGGCGAATGAACCATCCAGACGTCCCCCTATCGCAGGGCAGGCACGCGGGCGGGCACACCGCTCCCGCGCCGGGGCCGGGGATCGCCGGAGCCGGGGTCCCGCCCATGCTTGACCAGAGCTCGCTGGAGCAGGTGATCGCCCGGTTCGGGCCGATGTCCCCGCAACGGGTCGCGGTGGTCGGCTTGGCCGTGCTGGACCAGCTCGTGGTGATGCACAGGCAGGGCATGCTGCACGGGGATGTGCGACCGAGCTCGGTGCTGCTCGGCCCGTACGAGCAGATCATTCTCGCCGCGCCTTCCCTGCCGTCCTCGCTCTTCACCTCTCCCGAGGGCGTGACCAGCCCCGCCGCCGACCTGTGGTCGCTCGGCGCGACCCTCTACACCGCCGTCGAAGGCCGCCCGCCGTCGCCGGGCGGCTCCCTGGACAACGCGGGCCCGATCGCGCCCGTGCTGTTCCGGCTGCTCGCGGGCGACCCCTCCCAGCGGCCCGACCCCGACACCCTGCGCAAGATCCTGCTCGACATCTCCCAGCACCGTCCAGAATCTCCCGCCGCACCACTCCCCGTGGGCGCGCCCTCCCAGGTCTCCGGCCCTGCGGGCCCCGCGGCCTCCGTCCCCTTCACCCCCGGGGCCCCTGCGGCCTTCGGGCAGGCGACCCCCCAACCGCAGAGGAGCCCCGGACAGGAGGGCGGGACCGTTCCGGTCACCGAGGCGGAGGTGACCGCGCCCTTGAGAAAGAACCTGACCGAGCAGATATCCGCCGTCACCGCCGGGCTCACCCTCCAGGACGTCCCGGCCCCTCAGCAGGCCGCGCCCCCTCCCTCGAACGCGCCGACCGCCTGGCAGGGCCCGATCCCTCCCCTGGACACACCGTCCGCCTGGCAGAGCCCGCCTCAGGGCCCGCCTCAGAGCCCGCCTCTGGGCCCGCCCCAGGGCCCGCCCCACCCTGGCGTGCCCTTCCAGCACGGTTCCCCGCCGCCTCACTCGAACCCTCCGGACGCGCCCACCTCGGTTGAGCAGGTCCCCGTCCCCGACGCGGTGAGGGAGGCGGCGGACGAGCCCACCGAGCGCTCCACCCGGGCGACGGGGATACTCGTGCCCCGGCCGGTCGTGGCGCTGACCGGGGTGCTGCTCTTCGGCATGGCGGTCAGCATCGGCATCCTGCTCACCTCGGTGCTCGCCAACGCGGACGACGACGTCTCCGCCGAACCCTCCGGGGCCAAGGGGCGCTTCGCCGCGGCGCCCCGGGCCTGCGGCCTGCTCGACGACAAGCAGGTGAACCAACTGGTGCCGGGATTCAACAGCTCGGAGGTCGAACACTCGGCGTGCGACTGGCTCAACCGGTACGACTGGCGCAAGCCCAACGTGGAGAAGTACGACCTGCGGGTCCGGCTGATCGCCCAGAAGCAGAACGGGTCGGAGGTCGCCAGAGCGAAGGAGTACCTGGCCGGCAAGAAGAAGGACATCCTCGACAAGGGCCAGTTCGCCACCCCCAAGCCGCTCCCGCCCAAGGACCTGCGGGGGATCGGCGAGGAGGCGTTCACCTCCGGCGGGCACAACTCCATCAACCTGTACGGCGGGTCCTACAAGGCGACCGTGGTCTTCCGGATCAGCAATCTGATCGCCGAGGTCGACTACGAGCGGGGCGGCGTCAAGGAGGACCCGGACGGCAAGATCGCCGAAGGCGCGTTGCAGGCGGCGCGCTGGCTCGCCGAGTCCCTGAAGACCGATGGCTGATCCGGTGGCCGGCCCGCTGCCCGTGCTGGCGGGCCGCTACCGGGCGCTCGCACGGCTCGGCGCGGGCGGGATGGGCGTGGTGTGGCGGGCCCATGACGAGCTCCTGCACCGCGAGGTGGCGATCAAGGAGGTCATTCTCGCTCCGCACCTGTCCCAGGAGCACCGCGACGAGATGCGGGAGCGCACCATGCGCGAGGCCCGCGCCGCCGCCAGGCTCGGGCACCCGTCCATCGTGGCGGTCCACGACGTCATCGCCCAGGACGGCCGCCCGTGGATCGTGATGGACCTGGTCAGGGGTCGTTCACTGGACGACGCGATCCGCGCCGACGGGCCGTTGCCACCGCACCGGGTGGCCGCGATCGGCCTGGCCGTACTGGACGCGCTGGCCCTCGCGCACAGCCGGGGCATCATGCACCGCGACGTCAAACCGGCCAACATCATGCTCGCCCAGGACGGCGGGGTGCTGCTGACCGACTTCGGCATCGCCACGGTGGAGGGCGACGCCCAGCTCACCTCACCGGACGCGCTGGTCGGCTCCCCCGGCTACATCGCCCCCGAGCGGCTGCGCGGCACCGGCGACGGCCCGTCCGCCGACCTGTGGTCCCTGGGCGCGACCCTGTACGCGGCGGTCGAGGGCCAGGGGCCCTTCCGGCGCGACACGCCGGTCGCCACCATCGGGGCGGTACTCACCCAGGAGACCCCCTTCCCCTCCCGGGCCGGGGAGCTGGCTCCCGTACTGCTGGCCATGCTGGCCAAGGATCCCCGGCAGCGGCCGGGAGAGTCGGGGCTGCGCGCCGCGCTGCGACAGGTCGCCCAGGGACTGCCGCCAGGACCGCTCTCCCCGGCGACCGCGCCGCAGGTACCGCCCCAGGCCGCGGCCCCCCAGTCCACGGCACCGGCGCCGGCGCCGGCAGGACCGCGGCGTACCGGACTGATCGTCGGCGCCGTGCTGGCCGTGGTCGCGACGGCGGTGACCGGTACGGTGCTGCTGACCATGAGCGGGCCGGACACCCCCGAGACACCGTCGCGGGCGGCGAACGCCGGGCGGTTCGCCACCGCCCCCGACCCGTGCACGCTGCTGACCGGGCCCCAGGTCAAGGTCGCGGTGCCGAGCGCGTCGCCGCTGTCCATGGAGGCCACCCAGAACAGTGAGCCCTACTGCAGCTGGGACGACCCCCTGGGTGGCAGCCGTACCGACCGCAGGTTGCGAGTCGCGGTCGGTCACAAGGCCCCCACCCCCGGCAAGAGCGGCCCCGACACCGCCCACGCGTTCTTCGTCGCCGAACGCACCTCGGTCGTCGCCGACCAGGGCAACGGCCTCCTGGGTTCCACCGGCCCGCTCAGGAACATCGGCCGGGTCGGGGCGGAGGCGTTCTCCTACGACGTGGTCGCCCTGGACCGGGTCCACTCCGTGATCCGGTTCCGGGTGAGCAACCTGCTGGTCGAGGTCAACCTGTCGGAGGTGGGGAAGCGTGCCGGAACCGCACTGCGGCAGGATGCCCTGAAGATCGCACGCCAGGTCTCCGAGGAGCTGAACAGCCGTGACTGAGAAACGCGCCGCGACGGAAGGGTTCGCGTGACCGATCCCAGCCTCCTGGCCGGGCGCTACCGCATGCTGGAGCGCCGCGACCGCGCGGGGACGAGCTGGCGCTCGCGCGACGAGCTGCTCCGCCGCGACGTCACGATCTCCGAGGTGCCGCTGCCGCCGCCCGGGCCGGCCCGCGACCGCCTCCTCGACCAGATCCGCGCGGCCGCGGGCCTGCGGCACCCCGGCGTCACCGCCCTGCACGACGTGATCTCGGGTCCCGACCGGCTGTGGCTGATCATGGAGTCGGTCGAGGGGCGCTCGCTGCTCCAGCACGTCCGGGCGGACGGCCCGCTCCCCGCCGAGCGGGCGGCCGAGATCGGGCTCCGCGTGCTGGACGCGCTGGCCGCCGCCCGCGAGCTGGGCGTCCATCTGGCCGCCGCTCCCGACAGCGTGCTGCTCGCCCCCGACGGGCGGGTGGTGCTGACCGGCGTCGCCGCCCTCGGGTCCACCGACGAGCTGCGCGATCTGGGCAGCACCCTGTTCACCGCCGTCGAGGGCCGGGCTCCGCACACCGGTCCCCGCCCGGCTCCACTGATGGTGGGCGGTACGCCACTGGCCGAGCCCGGCAGCGGTCCGGCGGCTTCCGGCCCGCTGGCCCCGCTGGTCGAGGAACTGCTCACAGCCGGGCCCGGCCACCGGCCCGACGCCACCTCGGTACGGCTGACCCTGGAGCGGTTCCTCCCCCGGCCTACCCACAGCGGACACGGCGGGGAGCCCGGAGCCGGCGGCGGCCCCCGCAGGACGTCTCTCCTCGCCGTCGCCGTCGCCGTCGCCGTACTCCTCCTGGGCGCCGCCTACTGGTTCTGGCCTCGCCCCACCGAATCCACGACGGAATCCACGCCGGTCGCACTGCCCACCGCCTTTGCACGCACGCCCGACCCCTGCTCGCTCATCTCCACCAAGCAGGCGGACGACCTGGCACTGGACACCACTCCCACCAAGGACGGCAAAGAGTGCAAATGGGTGACCAATGACTCCGGGCAACCGCCGAACCTGAAGTACACCCTGTGGATCTCCGCCTTCGGCTTCACCTCCGACGAGGCGGCCCGGCGTAACTACGCGAGGTTCCTCAAGAAGACCCGCGAACGGACCAGGACGGACGTGGGGGCCGCCCTGACCCACGTCAAACCGGTGGAGGCACTGGCCGGGATCGGTTCCGAGGCCTACCGCAACGAGGTCACCAACGGGCTGACCCGCAGCAGCTCCGTGGGCTTCCGCGCGGCCAACCTCGTGATCATCGTCCAGTACCAGCGCGGCGTCCCCGAAGACCCCAACGGCACCACCGGCGAGGGAGCACTCAAGACCACCCGGTGGATCCTCGAAAGGCTCAGCCGCGAGAGCTGAGCCCCGGTCCTGACCTCGGCCGGGCAGCGGGAGCTCGTTCCGGCCGTCGGCGAAACCGCCGATCCACCACGGTCACGGAACGCGCCGGGGCGCTCAGGGCACTGGCGGAACAGCGGGAATCACGATATATCTCGGTTGGAACCGCGCGGCGGGTCCACACGTTGGACTGGCGACGCACAATGAAAACAGACGGGGCATCCGCCCCGCGTTCGGAGGATGTTGAGGATGTCGCCAATCCAGAAGTACGCGATCGGCGCCGGAGCAGTGGTGTTCCTGTCGTGGCTGTTCCTGCCGGGTTTCCTGACGCTGCTGATCCTCCTGGGCGTCGTCGCCGCCCCGGTCGTCGGCTACCTGATGCTCGACCCGTCCCAGCGCGAGCGGCTCAAGCGCGCCCGGCGCCGCGGTCTCGGCCGCTGACGCGAAGACCGTCCCACCCGTCGAGGCCCGGCCTCGCGAGCCCGCGTCTCGGGGCCGCGACCGCCGGGCCTGCGGGGGAACGCGTGGGCCCGGCCGGTCAGGCGATGGCGGTCAGGCGGTGGCGGTCACCAACTCCGCTTCCACCCGGCGGGTGACCTTGCGCTCGAACACGAACGAGAGCAGCGGCACGGTGCCGGCCAGCATCACCCCGAGAATGTACGGCCACGTCCAGCGCGCCTTCATGCCCAGGTTCATCGCGGCCACCAGATAGAGCATGTAGAGGAAGCCGTGGATCGGGGAGACGACCTTCGAGGGCTCCTCGATGCCGAAGCCGTACCTGAGCACGATGCAGGTGACCAGGACGAGCAGCATCACGCCGACGATGTACGCCAGGATGCGAAAGGGCTTGAGAGCGGATTCCACGGTCGGTTACCTCGGTCTTGGGGTTCGGTTCACGGGACGGTGCGAGCTGGCAGAGCGGGGGTTTCCGGAGCGGCGGGCTCAGTACCGGAATCGGGGCCGGGGGCGTCCTTCTGCGCGCGGCCGCGCAGCGCGTCGCGTACGAAGTGCCACCACATGAAGACCGCGAACAGCCCGAAGATCCACCACTGGGCGGCATAGGCGAGGTTGCGCCAGGTGAGCACCCCGGACTCGGTCGGCGGAGAGACGTTCACCGGCTTGGCCGCGACCGCGGGAGCCGGTGACTGCTCGGCGGCCACCACGAAGCCGTTGCGCAGCTTCGTGTCCCGCCAGAGATTGATCAGTTCGGCCGACGACACGGTCAGCACCTGCCCCTGCGGCAGCTGCCGGGTCCGGCGCTGGACGCTGTCGGTGGCCTCCGAGGGCTGCAGCCGTCCGCCGACGGTCACCCTGCCCTCGGGCACGGCCGCCACGGCGGGATCCTGCGCCGTGGCCACCCAGCCGCGCACCACGGGGACGTAGGTTCCGTCGCCGAGATCGAACGCCGTGAGCAGCCACAGGCCCCCGTCGCGCTCGGCCACCAGCAACTGCTTCGAGGCGTCGAAGGTGCCTTCCGCGATCACCCTGCGGCCGGCCTCGTCGGCCGTTATGTGCTCTCCGGGCGCGGTGAGGGTGGCGACCGCCACGGGGGCGGGGTCGACCAGTGCCCGGGGCCCACCGGACTCCTCGAAAACGCCGAGCTGCCACCTGCCCAGCAGCCCGCACACGACGAGGGCTCCGATCGCGAGCAGGTGGAGCACCACCACGCGGGCGGAGAACAGGATGCGGAGCATGACACCACGCTATCCGCCCCGGTAGGCGGTCCGGTCCTCAGTACCCGCCTCGGCCCGGCGCGGGAACGAGCTTCCCGGGAAAGTGGACAAATCAGTGTTGGGGAGGCATCCGATATCGCTAAAGTCATCCCCATGTCTGATCCTCAGCAGATTGACCCCGCGGGCAACACCCAGGCGTTCCGCGCGTTCGCCCAGCGTAAGGACCCGGAGGCCGCCCCCGAGAAGCGGTCGCTGGCACTGCCGATCACAGCGGCCGTGGTGGTCGCGGTGCTGGTCATCGTCGTTGTGGCCGCATACCTGCTGCTCTAGCAACCGGACAGTTTGAAGCGCCGACGGCATCGCCCTCGGCGCTTTTCGCGTTCCCTGACGACGGGAGCGTGCCGACCGGTCGGTGTGAGGTGGCTCACCGTGCCGCGCGTATGGACGGCGCGACCGTCGCTCATTAAATTAGACGAAGAATCTAATAGCAACGAGCGCGGAACGCTCTCATCGCCGCAGCCGGAACCGGCGGGAAGCCCGTGCCGCCCGAGAGGTCACCGACGACAGAGGTCAGCAAGGAGATCGCATGAGCACGCATCCCGGGATCACGATCATCGGCACCGGCTTCGCCGGCCTGGGCATGGCGATCAAGCTCAAGGAAGCCGGATACCACGACTTCGTCATCCTGGAGAAGGCCGACGACCTGGGCGGGACCTGGCGGGACAACACCTACCCCGGCTGCGCCTGCGACGTCCCCTCGCACATGTACTCCTTCTCCTACCGGCTCAACCCCGGCTGGTCTCGGATGTTCGCCCCCCAAGCCGAGATCTGGGACTACCTGCGGGCCTGCGTCGACAAGTACGACCTGACCCCGCACCTGCGGTTCGGCAAGGAGGTCGTCGGACTGGAGTACGACGACGCGACCCGCGACTGGCGGGTGAGCGTCGCCGGGGAGGAGACGTTCACCACCAACGCCGTGGTCTCGGGCATCGGCGCGCTGCACGTGCCCTCGCTGCCCGCGATCCCCGGCCGCGAGAGCTTCGCGGGCGTCTCCTTCCACTCGGCGGAGTGGGACCACTCGGTGGACCTGACCGGCAAGCGGGTCGCGGTCATCGGCACCGGCGCCTCGGCCGTCCAGTTCGTCCCGCAGATCGCCGGGAAGGTCTCCAGCCTCCACGTCTTCCAGCGCACGCCCCCCTGGATCCAGCCCAAGCCCGACTTCCCCTTCTCCTCCCGGGCGAGACGGATCCTCGGCCTGCCCGGCGCCGCCAGGGCGCTGCGCACCTCGATCTACTGGGTGCTGGAGACCCGCGCGCTGGGCTTCACCGTCGACCCGCGCCTGATGAAGGTCCACGAGAAGATGGCCCTGAACCACCTCGCCAAGCAGGTCCCCGACCCGGCGCTGCGTGCCAGGCTCACCCCCGACTACACGATCGGCTGCAAGCGCATCCTGATCTCCAACGACTACTACCCGGCACTGGGCAGGGAGAACGTCGAGCTGATCACCGACGGGGTGCGGGAGATCCGGGAGAACTCGATCGTCGACTCCACCGGCAGGGAGATCGAGGTCGATGTGATCATCTACGGCACCGGCTTCAAGGTCGTCGAGGCGCTGGACGAGCAGCGGATCATCGGCAGGAACGGTGTGAAGATCCAGGAGGCCTGGCAGGACGGCGTGGAGGCCTACTACGGCATCACCACCGCCGGGTTCCCGAACCTGTTCTTCCTGCTCGGCCCCAACACCGGCCTGGGCCACAACTCGGTCGTCTTCATGATCGAATCCCAGGTCCGGTACGTCCTCGACTGCCTGCGCCTGCTGTCGAGGACGAAGGCCAGGGCCCTCGACGTACGCCCCGAGGCGCAGCGCGACTACAACGACCGCCTCCAGAGCCGGCTGAACCACCTGATCTGGAACGAGGGCGGCTGCGACAGCTGGTACCTCGACGAACACGGCGTCAACAGGACCATCTGGCCCGGCTTCAGCTTCGAGTACTGGGCACGCACCCGGAGGCTGAGGCCGGAGGCCTACGAACTGATCCGCTGAAGGGGCCCGGCGGCCCGTTCCCACTGATTCGACAACGCCGACGGCACTGCCCTTCGGCGTTCTCGGCGTTCCTGGACCGGGGGACACGCCCGTCACGTCGATGTGAGGTGCGTCATATTCCACCGGTATGGACCGTACAAGATCGGCCCTCCATCATGAACAAGGCCTCCGACAGCGTGAACCGCAGCTGGATGCCAACTCTCGGTCGTGCCGCACGCGTCCGCGCCTCACCCGTCCTGTCCGAACTTCGCGAACCGCGCCGCCGGAGAACCCGGCACCGCGGAAGGACCGGCGCCGCCGGAAACCCAGCAAGGAGACGCATGAGCACGCGCCCCGGCATCACGATCATTGGCTCCGGCTTCGCCGGACTCGGCATGGCGATCAAACTCAAGGAAGCCGGATACCACGACTTCGTGATCCTGGAGAAGGACCAGGAGGTGGGCGGCACCTGGCGGGACAACACCTACCCGGGCTGCGCCTGCGACGTCCCCTCACACCTCTACTCCTTCTCCTACGAGCTCAACCCGAACTGGTCTCGGATGTTCTCCGGCCAGGCCGAGATCTGGGACTACCTGCGGGCCTGCGTCGCCAAGTACGACCTGACCCCGCACCTGCGGTTCGGCACGAAGGTCAGCGAACTGGAGTACGACGACACGGCCCGTCACTGGCGGGTGAGCGTCGAGAACGGGGAGGCCTTCACCACCAACGCGGTGGTCTCAGGCGGCGGCGCGCTGCACGTGCCGTCCTTCCCCGCGATCCCCGGCCGCGAGAGCTTCGCGGGCGTCTCCTTCCACTCGGCGGAGTGGGACCACTCGGTGGACCTGACCGGCAAGCGGGTCGCGGTCATCGGCACCGGCGCCTCGGCCGTCCAGTTCGTCCCGCAGATCGCCGGGAAGGTCTCCCGACTCCACCTCTTCCAGCGGACGCCGCCCTGGATCCAGCCCAAGCCCGACCTCGTCTTCTCCACACGCGCGAAGAGGCTCCTCGCCCTGCCTGGAGCCGCACGGACGCTGCGCACCTCGATCTACTGGGCGATGGAGAGCCTCGCCATGGGCTTCGCCGTCGACCCGCGCCTGATGAAGGTCCACCAGCGGGCGGCCCTGTACCACCTGAACAGCAAGGTCTCCGACCCCGTACTGCGTGCCAAGCTGACCCCGGACTACACGATCGGCTGCAAGCGCATGCTGCTGTCCAACGACTACTACCCGGCGATGGTCAGGGACAACGTCGAGGTGATCACCGACGGGGTGCGGGAGATCCGGGAGAACTCGATCGTCGACTCCACCGGCAGGGAGACCGAGGTCGACGTGATCATCTACGGCACCGGCTTCAAGGTCACCGACACCCTGAAGAACCAGCGGATCATCGGCAGGAACGGTGTGAAGATCCAGGAGGCCTGGCAGGACGGCGTGGAGGCCTACTACGGCATCACCACCGCCGGGTTCCCGAACCTGTTCTTCCTGCTCGGCCCCAACACCGCCCTGGGCCACAACTCGGTCGTCTTCATGATCGAATCCCAGGTCCGGTACGTCCTCGACTGCCTGCGCCTGCTGTCGAGGACGAAGGCCAGGGCCCTCGACGTACGCCCCGAGGCGCAGCGCGACTACAACGACCGCCTCCAGAGCCGGCTGAGCCGGCGAGTCTGGAACGAGGGCGGCTGCGACAGCTGGTACCTCGACGAACACGGCGTCAACAGGACCATCTGGCCCGGCTTCAGCTTCGAGTACTGGGCACGCACCCGGAGGCCGAAGCCGGAGGCCTACGAACTGATCCGCTGAGAGGTCCAGCGACCCGTTCCCGGCCGGCGACGGAACGGCCACCTGGTCGCTCAATCGCTCGCTCGGTCACCGAAACCGGCGGCGCGGCCGAAGCCGCGCCGCCGGGCGTCCGTGCGTACCGCCGCGAGCGGCTACCTTCGCTCGCTCACCACCAGCGCGCTACCGCCGCCGCGCCGGGTCGGTTCCGCCACAGCCTGGAGCCTCCCGTGCCGCAGGAACTCGACGGCCGTGGCCGCGCCGATCTCGGGGTTCAGCACGAGGCTGTGCCCCCGGCGCGTGAGCTCGGCGCCGTAACGATCGATGAACGCCTGCTCGGCCTGGGTCTGGGCGGTGTTGCGCTGCGTGGCCCGGGGGGCGGCGAGCGCCTCGGGCAGCGACATGCCGAGGTCCCAGCGGTTGAGGAGGATCTGCAGCACCGTGGTGATGATCGTCGAGCCGCCGGGGGACCCCAGCGCGAGCAGCGGCCGGTCATCGTCCAGGACGATCGTCGGCGCCATCGAGGAGCGGGGGCGCTTGCCCGGCCCGGGCAGGTTCGGGTCACCGGGGGCGGGACCGAAGGTGAAGTCGGTCAGCTCGTTGTTGAGCAGGAAGCCCCTGCCGGGGACGACGATGCCGTTGCCGCCGGTCGACTCGATGGTGATGTTGTAGGCGACCACGTTGCCCCACCGGTCCGCGACCACCAGGTGCGTGGTCTCCGGCCCCTCCTTCGCCGCCTCGGTGGCCTCCGCGGACGGCGCCCCCGGGCACGGCCCGTACATCCCGTCGGGGTCGCCGGGCGCGGCCGGGTGCGGCATCGCCCGCTCGCCGATCAGGCAGGCGCGCTCCTTGGCGAACCCGTCGGAGAGCAGTTCCTTGAGCGGGACGCCGGGGATGTCCCCGACGTACTTGCCCCGGTCGGCGAAGGCGAGCCTGGACGCCTCCAGGTATTCGTGCTCGCCGACCTTGGGCAGGGCCTCAAGGATGTTGAGCGCCTCGCCGACCGTCGAGCCTCCCGAGGACGGCGGCGCCATGCCGTACACGTCCATGCCCTTGTACGTCATCTTGGTCGGCGGCCGTTCGAGCGCCCGGTACGCCTTCAGGTCGGCCAACTCCATCAGCCCCGGCCGCACATTACGGGTGGATCCGGGGGTGACCGGCGGCTTCTTGACCGTGGCCACGACCTCGGCACCGAGGGCACCGCCGTACAGCCACTCCCCGCCCAGCCTGCCGAGCCTGCGGTAGGTGTCGGCCAGCTCGGGGTTGCGGAAGGTGGAGCCGACCGGCGGCGGGGCGCCGCCCGGCAGGTAGAGCTTGGCCGTTGAGGTGAAGTCCTTGAAGCGGGCGGCGTTGGCGGCGGTCTGGTCGTAGAAGGTCTGGTCGACCCTGAACCCCTTGGTGGCGACGTCGATCGCGGGTTTCAGCGCCTGGCGCAGCGAGAGTGTGCCGAATCTGCGCAGCGCCAGCTCCCACTGGGCCACGCTGCCGGGCACCCCCGCCGAAAGTCCGCTGGTCACGGCGTCGTCGAACGGGATGCCCTCCAGGGAGGCCGGGCCCATCGCCTTCGGCGCGGCCTCCCGGCCGTCGATGGTGTGGACCTTCTTGCGGCGCGCGTCGTAGTAGACGATGAACCCTCCGCCGGCCAGTCCCGCCGAGTAGGGCTCGGTCACGCCCAGGGTGGCGGCCGCGGCGACCGCGGCGTCCATGGCGTTGCCGCCCTCGCGCAACACGCCCAGCGCGGCCTTGCTGGCGTCGAGGTCGACGGTCGAGACCGCGCCACCGGATCCCTCCGCGACAGGTTTCTTCTCCGCCTGCGAGACCGGTGGAGACACCGCGGACGGGGACAGCGCCGGTGGAGACGCCAGCGCGGGCTGGACAAGCAGTAAGGAACTTCCCACCAGGATCCCCGCCAGGGGGGTGATGCGACGACTGATCATGATGACCTCCCGCAGACAGCTTGACTCAGCCTGTGAGCCTTGTCAGCCCCTTCCCTCACCCGAAGGGTGTAGTGCCACATACATCACTGAAGGGACGCAAACGCTGCGAAAGCGCACGTAAAGTGCTGAGCGTGCGTGCCGAATCCCGCCGGGTCGACCTCCTCCTCCCACTGTTCGTGGGGACCCTCCAGGTCGTGGGCACACTCGGTGTGCAGTGGTGGCAGGTCCACGACACCGGCATGCTCCGCGTCCCGCTCGGTCCACTGGGCTACGCGCTGCTGCTGGCCGGGCCGCTGGCCCTGACCGTCCGGCGCCGCCACCCGGCGCTCAGCGTGATCGTCTCGGTGGACGCGACCCTGCTCTTCATCGGCCTGGGCCACGCCTACGGCCCGGTCTTCCTCAGCCCGATCATCGCGTTCCACACCGCCGTGGTCGGCGGCCACCGGCGGGTGGCATGGCCGCTGTGGGGCCTGGCCTACGTGTTCTTCGTGGTCTACCTGTCCTGGTTCGCCCCCGCCCCTCCTCCCGGCTGGTTCCACAACGTCGCGATGGCCGCGCTGATGGGCCTGGTGCTGGCGGTGGCGGAGTTCTCCCGGGCCAGGAACGAGCGGCAGGCCGAGCACAAGCGGGTGGAGCGGGAGGAGGTGCGGCGGCAGGCCAGCGAGGAGCGGCTGACCATGGCGCAGGAGCTGCACGACGTGCTCGCGCACAACATCTCCCTCATCCACGTCCAGGCCTCCACCGCGCTGCACCTCATCGAGGACCATCCCGAGCAGGCGAAGACCGCGCTCACCACGATCAAGCAGGCCTCCAAGGACGTGCTGACCGAGATGCGCTCGGTGCTCAACGTGCTCCGGGACGGCGCGCCCCGCTCCCCGACCGCCGGTCTGGACCGGCTGGACGAACTCATCGAGCGCAGCGGGCTGCGGGTCGTCAAGAACGTCATCGGCGAGGTCAGGCCGCTGCCTCCCGGGGTCGACCGGGCCGGTTACCGTATCGTCCAGGAGGCCCTGACCAACGTCACCAGGCACGCCCCGGGCGCCTCGGTCACGGTCGCCCTCGACTACGGCCCCCGCGCGCTGACCCTTCAGATCACCGACTCGGGCGGCAACGCCCCCGGCGAGAGTCTCGGCAGCGGCAACGGCGTCCCCGGCATGCGGGAACGGGCCTCGGCCCTCGGGGGAACGCTGACCGCCGCACACCATGGAAGGGGCTTCCGCGTCGAGGCCCGGCTGCCGATCCCGGAGGAGTCCGAATGATCAAGATTGTCCTCGCCGACGACCAGGCCCTCGTCAGGGCGGGGTTCCGGGCCCTGCTGGACGCGCAACCGGGGATGACCGTGGTGGCCGAGGCAGGCGACGGGGCCCAGGCCCTGCGGCTGGCCGCCGAACACGAGCCGGACGTGGTCCTGATGGACATCCGCATGCCCGGCATGGACGGGCTGACCGCCACCAGGAAGATGCCTCCCGGGCCGAAGATCATCATCTTGACCACCTTCGAGCTCGACGAGTACGTCTTCGAGGCCCTCCGCAACGGCGCCAGCGGCTTCCTGGTCAAGGACACCGAACCGGCCGAGCTCATCCAGGCCGTCCGGGTGGTGGCCGGAGGCGACGCGCTGCTCTCCCCCAGCGTGACCCGCCGCCTGATCGCCGAGTACGCCAGCCGCGCCAAGGAGCCGCACCGCAGCCGCGATCTCGACCTGCTCACCGACCGCGAGCGCGAGGTCCTCGCCCTGGTCGGCACCGGGATGACCAACGACGAGATCGCCGGCAAGCTCTTCATGAGCCCCGCCACCGCCAAGACCCACGTCAGCCGGACCATGATGAAACTCCATGCCCGCGACCGCGCCCAGCTCGTCGTCATCGCCTACGAATCCGGCCTCGTCCGCCCCGGCTGGGTCTGACGGCTCAGATCCCGGTAAAGGCTCCCGCCCGCTCGGCCCACTTGCGATACTCGGCGTGTTCACCAGAACACGAAGGGACATATTTTTATGGTCATGACATCGCGACGGAGCCACGCCCACCTGCGCCCCTCCCCCGAGACCTCGTCCCAGCCCCTGCCGAGTACGGCGCGCGAGCTCTTCGACGCGCTCCCGCAACTCCCCGGACTGCGGACCGAGATCATCAACGGGAGACTGATAGTGAGCCCAGTGGGTACCCCCGAGCACGGCTGGCTCGCCATGCTGCTCGCTTACGAGCTACATCCGCTGATCACGAGAAATGGTTGGCGTTCGTACACGGGAAACGTAGACGTCTGTATCGACGGACCTCGCGACCCCGTCGAACCCGACTTCGTGCTGGCCCGGGTCGACTGCCCGCGCTGGGGCGCCCGCGAGCTGCTCTCCTCCGGCCTGCTCATGGTCGCCGAGATCGTGTCACCGGGAAGCGTCATCGAGGACCGTGACCGCAAGCCCGACATCTACGCCTCCGGTGGCGTCCCGTTGATGCTCCTCGTCGACCCCGTGGCCACCCCCGCCACCGTGACGGTGCTCAGCGACCCCAAGGAGGGGGCGTACCGGACCTCCACCCGGGTCGAGATGGGCTCGCACCTGCACATCCCTGAACCGGTCGACTTCACCCTCGACACGTCGATCTTCGCGAACATCCAGGACGCGACATGACAGATGGGCGTACGCCCCGTACAGCGGGGTGACTCGCGGCGGGAGCGGCCTGGGCGTCGCATCCCCACCGGAGAGCGCCGGGCGTCCAGTAAGGGCGATGTGAGCACTGGGTAAGGAAATGTCACTGTCGGTTGACCTCCGGCGGGATTAGGTTTGCTCCGTGGGGATCTGGAGTGGCACCGGAGACGTCCGCTGAGCGCGGGGGCGGCCACGCTGTTCGCCGGAGGGTTCGCCGCGGGGCTGGTGGCGGGCACCACCTCGTGCGCGGCCGTGCAGGGCGGCCTGCTCACCGGACTCTCCTCAGGTGGCCGATCGGCCTGCTCCGGCGGGCGCGGCGGGCTCGCCCCGGGGCCGTCGAGCCCGGCGGCCGTCGCGCTCTTCCTGGCCGG
Source organism: Streptosporangium sp. NPDC049248 (assembly GCF_040678965.1). NCBI lineage: Bacteria > Bacillati > Actinomycetota > Actinomycetes > Streptosporangiales > Streptosporangiaceae > Streptosporangium > Streptosporangium sp. NPDC049248. Next base: position 780,811 of record NZ_JBFAQY010000001.1, on the reverse strand, counting down.
GCGCGCCGGCTCCCACCTGGCGGCCGGGACACTGCTCGGACTGGCGGGGTCCGCCGTACAGCTGGGACCTCAGCTCAGGGCCGCGCTGCTCGTCGTGGCCGGGATCGCGGTCATGATCTTCGGAGTCCGCGCGTTCGGCCGCGAGCGGGACCCGGGACCCGGCGGGCACGGCTGCGAACAGGCGCCGCGAAGCGGCGAGCCGGACGGCGGCTGCGGACCTGACGGGGCCGACGGGGCCACGGACGGGCGCGTCTCCTGGCGCGGCACCTTCTCCCGGATCACCGCTCCCCGGCCCAGGGCGGTGGCGCTGGGCGCGGCGACGGTCCTGTTGCCGTGCGGGGTGACGCTCAGCGTCGAGATGGTGGCGGTCTCCAGCGGATCCGCGCTGGGCGGGGCCGCGGTGATGGCGGGGTTCGTGGCCGGGACGGCACCGGCGTTCGCACTGCTCGGACTCATCCTGCGGCGGGCCGCCACCACCAGGCTGGCGGCGCTGGCGGGGGTCGTCGCGCTGGCGGCGGGCCTGTGGACCGTCTCCTCGGGGCTGCGCCTGGGAGGCTGGCTCCCCGGATCCGGCGGCCCGGCACTGGCGGCGGGCCTTCCCGCACCGGGGACGGACGGCCCGGCGGAGGCGGCGGGCGGCCGGACGGGGCGGACGGCGGCCGATCCGGCGGGAGCGGCCACGAGCTCCGGCGGCGTGCGGCGGATCGAGATCTGGGCCACCCGCGACGGCTACCGTCCCGGCGTGGTGACCGCCCGCGCGGGAGTGCCCACCGAACTCGTCTTCCACCTCGGGGGCGACCCGGGCTGCACCCGGACGCTCACCATCGACGGCCGCGACGTGGCGCTCCCCGCCACCGTGCGACTCGGCGCGCGGGACGCGGGCTCCCTGCGTTACAGCTGCTCGATGGGAATGTACGTGGGGTTCGTGAACTTCGTCTGAGCCGGACGCGAGACGGAACTCCAGGATTACCCTCCGCGATCGAGCGGTTACATGGCACCCTGTGATCTGTCGGCTGCGTGCCGTCGGCAAGGAGGGGACATGGGGTGGTGGCCTGACGACCCGGAGGCGAGCGCGGGGCTGATACCCACCCCCCGGAGCACTGAGCACGAGAACGACACGGACGGCGAGACGGAGCTGCTGCTCTCCGCGCACGGCGGTGACGTGCAGGCCGCTCACCTGCTCGGCCGCCACTTCGCGCAGCGGGGCGACCGCTCGGCGGCGCGGCACTGGTGGGAGCGCGCGGCGGCCGCGGGCAATCTCGACAGCGCCTACAACCTGGGCGTCTGGCACGAGAAGCACGGCACCCCCGCGGAGGCCGCGAGGTGGTACGAGCTGGCGGCCGACGCCGGCGACGTCGAGGCCGCGGTGAACCTGGCGACGCTCCTGCTCGACCAGCACGGCGACGTTCCGGCCGCCCGGCGGTGGTACGAGACGGCGGCCAGGGCGGGCTCCCGTGCCGCGGCCAGGAGGCTCGCGCTGCTCTGCGAGGACGCCGGGGAGACGAAGTGCGCCGGGGAGTGGCACCGCAGGGCCGCGCTGGACGGCGATCTGGCCTCGGCCCACGACCTGGGCTTCCTCTCCTACGCCTCCGGCGAGGACGACGAGACGCTGCGCTGGTGGGAGCTGGCCGCCCGGGGCGGCCACGCCGACGCGGCCTACCACCTCGGCCTTTTCCTGCAGGCCAACCGCGATCCGGAGGGGGCGGAGGCGTTCTACCGGCTGGCCGCCAGGAACGAGCATCCCGGAGCCGCGTCCCAGCTCGGCGGGATCGCGCTCTCCCTCGGCGACCTGCGCACCGCTCGCGCCTGGTTCGAGCGGGCCGCCTGCACCGGCAGGATCGACGACCAGCGGACCGCGGGGTTCGTGTGCGTGGAGATGAGCGACGCTCGGGGGGCCAGCCACTGGTTCAGCCGGGCCGCGGCGGGTGGCGATCCGGAGGCCGCTTTCAATTTCGGTCTGCTGCTCATCGCCGAGCACAGCGACCTGCGTGGCGGGCAGCACTGGTTCCGTCAGGCGGCACAGGCCGGGCACCACAGGGCGGCGGTCGAGCTGGCCGCGCTGCTGTCGGCCGCGGGTTTCTCCCGTGAGGCGGAGCGGTGGCTCGCCGATCCTCCGTCCCCGCTCTGGGATCGGAGCACCGAGCCCGAGCTCGTCGCCCGCGCCGAGCTGGCCGCGGCCGCCGTGGCCCGGCGGGGCGGCACCCCGCTGAGGGTCGGCGACCTGACCGAACTCCTCGGCACCTGGGATCTCGTCACCCGGCCACTGCGCGACCATACCGACGTCACGGCCTGGCTGACCGCGCGGAGCGGGCTGCCGCCGGACGCGATCGAACACCTGGCGTCCATCCGGGCCACGCTGCTCCGCCCCGGCGGCGCCCCCTGGCCGGCCCCGGCGGAGGTCGAGCAGGCCCTGGCCACCGCCCGCGCCCTGCGCTCCACCTGGTCCCCGTGACCGACACGGCCCGCGTCCCGATCGGTTGGGACGCGGGCCGTGCGGCGCCCGGATCAGGCGGCGACGACCTCGGAGACCGGCACGAAGGGCAGGTCGAGGGCGATGGCGACCTGCTCGTTGGTGAGCCGTCCCGCGTGGGTGTTGAGGCCCAGCGCGAGGGGGGCGTCCTGGCTGAGCGCGTCCTTCCAGCCGAGGCCGGCCAGCTTGACCGCGTAGGGCAGCGTGGCGTTGGTCAGGGCGTAGGTGGAGGTGTTGGCGACCGAGCCCGGCATGTTGGCCACGCAGTAGAAGACCGAGTCGTGGACCCGGTAGGTCGGCTCGGCGTGCGTGGTCGGCCGGGAGTCCTCGAAGCAGCCGCCCTGGTCGATGGCGATGTCGACGAGCACGGAGCCCGGCCTCATGGAGGAGACCAGCTCGTTGGAGACGAGGGTCGGGGCCTTGGCGCCGGGGATCAGCACGGCCCCGATGACCAGGTCGGCCGCCAGGACCTCCTTCTCGATCGCGTACGAGGTCGAGACGAGGGTCTTGAGACGGCCCTGGTAGACGGCGTCGACGAAGCGCAGGCGGTCGATGTTGAGGTCGAGGACCGTGACGTCCGCGCCCATGCCGACCGCGATCTGCGCGGCGTTGAGCCCGGCCACGCCGGCCCCGATGACGACGACCTTGGCGGGAGCCACACCCGGCACGCCACCGGGCAGCACGCCGCGCCCGCCGTTGAACCGCATCAGGTTGTAGGCGCCGACCTGCGGGGCCAGGCGGCCCGCGACCTCGGACATCGGGGCGAGCAGCGGCAGGGTGTTGCCGACCTGGACCGTCTCGTACGCGATGGCGGTGACCTGCCGCTCCAGCAGGGCCTCGGCGCACTCGCGACCGGCCGCGAGGTGCAGGTAGGTGAAGAGCACCTGGCCGGGGCGCATGCGGTGGTACTCCTCCGCGATGGGCTCCTTCACCTTGAGGATCATCTCCGCCTGACCCCACACCTCGTCGGCGGCATCAAGGATCTTGGCTCCGGCGGAGACGTACTCCTCGTCACCGAGGTGCGAGCCGATGCCCGCGCCGCGCTGGACGTAGACGTCGTGGCCGTGCCGGACAAGCTCGTACACACCTGCCGGGGTCGCGGCGACACGGTACTCGTGGTTCTTGACCTCGGCAGGTACGCCGATCCTCATGGGAGTTCCTTTCGGGGTTTCGACGGGATGTCACAGTGAGCCTCGGTGAGCCTCGCGCGGCCGCTCGCGCTCAGAGTCGGCTCCACGCCTCCTTCAGCACCGAGCGCAGGATGGACTCGATCTCGTCGAACTCCCTGGGTCCGCAGATGAGCGGCGGGGCGAGCTGGATGACCGGGTCGCCCCGGTCGTCGGCGCGGCAGTAGAGACCCGCCTCGTACAGGGCGCCGGAGAGGAAGCCCCTGATGAGGCGTTCCGACTCCTCGGTGTTGAAGGTCTCCTTGGTGACCTTGTCCTTGACGAGCTCGACGCCCCAGAAGTAGCCGGAGCCGCGCACGTCGCCGACGATCGGCAGGTCTCGGAGGCGCTCCAGGGTGGAACGGAAGACCGGCTCGTTGCGGGTGACGTGGCCGAGCAGGTCCTCCCGCTCGAACAGGTCGAGGTTGGCCAGCGCGACGGCGGAGGAGACCGGGTGGCCGCCGAAGGTGTAGCCGTGGGCGAACATCTCGGTGCCGTTCTTGAACGGCTCGAAGAGGCGATCGGAGGCGATCATGGCGCCGATCGGCGAGTAGCCGCTGGTCATGCCCTTGGCACAGGTGATGATGTCGGGGACGTAGTCGAACTTCTGCCCGCCGAACATGGTACCGAGGCGGCCGAAGGCACAGATGACCTCGTCCGAGACGAGCAGGACGTCGTACTCGTCGCAGATCTCACGGAGGCGCTGGAAGTATCCGGGCGGCGGCGGGAAGCAGCCGCCGGCGTTCTGCACCGGCTCGACGAAGACGGCGGCCACGGTGTCGGGGCCCTCCATCTCGATGGCGCGGGCGACGCGCTCGGCGGCCCAGTGGCCGTACTGCTCCGGTGTCATGCCGGGCACGCCGGTGATCTCGTCGGCGCGGTAGTGGTTGGTGTTGGGCACCCGGACCGAGCCGGGGACCAGCGGCTCGAACATCTGCTTGAAGGCGGGGATGCCGGTGATCGACAGGGCGCCCTGCGGGGTGCCGTGGTAGGCGATCTGGCGGCTGATGACCTTGTGCTTGAGCGGCTTGCCGATCAGCTTGAAGTACTGCTTGGCGAGCTTCCACGCGCTCTCGACGGCCTCGCCGCCGCCGGTGGTGAAGAAGACCCGGTTGAGGTCGCCGGGGGTCTCGGCGGCGAGGCGCTGGGCCAGCTCGACCGCCTTGGGGTGCGCGTACGACCAGAGCGGGAAGAACGCCAGTTCCTGGGCCTGCTTGGCGGCGGCCTCGGCCAGCTCGCTGCGGCCGTGTCCCGCCTGGACCACGAAGAGCCCGGCGAGGCCGTCGAGGTAGCGCTTGCCGTGCACGTCGTAGATATAGGAGCCCTCGCCCCTCACGATCATCGGCACCTCGGCGCCCTCATACGAGCTGTGCCGGGTGAAGTGCATCCACAGGTTGTCCTGCGCGGCCTTCATGAGTGAGGTCACGTCGGTGTTTTCAGGGTGCTTCATCACGATCTTCCCTCGTTTAGCTGAGCCCTCAACAGTCTGCCTGCCAGAACCGCTCTTGCCAAGTGAAAACGTGGTATTGAAGTGTTTAGAGCGTCGAAATCCGCAAAACATATATACAAGAACGACGAAATCCGTCATCGGATGCCGGTACCCGACACCGGCGCCGGAATCTTACCCAACCCCCTGTCCCACTTGGCGGAACCCTGGCGCGCCGACGCCATGTGCGAGCGCCTCCGCGTCGGCGGCTGTGATCCAATAGGGCGGACCAGATATTCAGATGCGAGGGAAAGTCGTGACTCCTGACGAGATCGAGAACGCCGTCACCGCCGGCCTGCCCCAGGCGATCGCGGACCTCAAGAGGCTCGTCGCCATCCCCTCCGTGGCCTTCCCCGGCCACCCGGAGGAGCCTGTGCACGCGGCCGCCGCGCTGACCGAGGAACTGCTGCGGAGCACCGGCCTGCCCCGTGTCCAGCAGATCCCCGTCGAGGGGAGCTTCCCCGCCGTCTACGCCGAGGCCCCCGCCCCGCCCGGCGCGCCGACCGTCCTGTTGTACGCGCACTACGACGTGCAGCCCACGGGCGACCTCGTGCTCTGGCGCACCCCGCCCTTCGAGCCGACGGAGATCGATGGCGCGATCTACGGTCGCGGCGCGGCCGATGACAAGTCCGGCGTCATCTCCCATGTCGCGGCGCTCCGCACCTTCCAGGGCCGCTTCCCGGTCGGTGTCAAGGTCATCATCGAGGGCCAGGAGGAGTACGCCGGCGAGCGCCTGGAGTCCTTCGTCGAGCGCAACCCCGAACTGTTCCGCGCCGACGCGATCGTGGTCGCCGACACCGGCAACCCCCGGGTGGGCGATCCGTCGGTGACGACCTCGCTGCGCGGCATGGGCGCCTTCACCATCGAGGTGCGCACCCTCAGGGAGTCGCTGCACAGCGGCTCGTTCGGCGGCGCCGCCCCGGACGCCCTCGCGGCACTGATCCGGATGCTCGCCGCCCTGCACGACGACCACGGCGACATCCGCGTTCCCGGCCTGCCGCGCGGCAGCTTCCTCGGCTCCGGCCCGTCGGAGGAGGACTTCCGGTCCACCGCGGGCGTGCTCGACGGCGTCTCCACCATCGGCTCGGGCTCGCTGGCCGACCGGCTGTGGGCCTCGTACGCGATCACGGTCACCGGCCTGGACGTGCCGCCGGTCTCCGGCGCCGTCAACGCGGTCCAGGCCGTCGCCAGGGCCCGGGTGACAGTGCGGGTGCCCCCGGCCGGCGACCCGAAGACGACGATCGAGGCGGTCGTCGACTTCCTGCGGCAGGTCGCGCCCTGGGGCGTCCAGGTGGAGGTCGGCGACTACACCATGGGCTCCGGTTATCTCGCCGACACCGGTGGCGCGGCCCGCTCCGCGTTGAACCGGGCCATGGAGCGCGCCTTCGGCCGCCCGCCGCGCGACGTCGGCGCCGGCGGCTCGATCCCGCTCGTCTCCACCTTCGCCAGGCAGTTCCCCGCCGCCGCGATCCTGCTCTTCGGCGCCGAGGACGACGACGCGGCGATCCACGCCCCCAACGAGCGGGTGAACATCGAGGAACTCCGCCGCACCGCCACCGCCGAGGCGCTCTTCCTCCAGGAGTACGGCTCCTCGACGGCCTGACCGTCCAAGGTCCCGGCACGACACCCACGGGTTCGTGCCGGGCTTTCTCCTCGTGCGACCGCGCGATCACCTGGCGGGCGGGCCCCGTCTTCTCCGGCTTTCCAGGGGGCTACCGTCCGGCGAAGAATCGCCGTTGGTCGTACGATCACCTCGTGGTCTACCCCCTGCAGGACTCCGCCGGCGTGTCCTGCCGTACCTGCTCGCCGGGCTGCGCTGGTACTTCAGCGGTGGCCCGGGGGCGAGCCGAACGGGCCCAGCGCCTGTTCCGGCGAGTCGACGCAGATCAGGGTGGCGTCCTCGCAGGACAAGATCTGGATCCTGCGCGAGGTCGCGAAGGACTACAGCGGCCGTAGCGTGGCCGGGCGCTGCGCCGACGTGGTCGTCGACGAGGCCAACTCCGGCACCGCGATGCGGGCGCCGGCCAAGGGGTGGGACGAGAGGACCGACGGCAGGCGGCCGGACGTCTGGTCCCCCGCCCCGTCGGCCTGGGTGACGCTGCTGCGCCAGCAGGCCTCCAACACCGACGGCACCGTACCGGTCGCCGACGGCAGACAGAACCCGATCGTCACCGCTCCCCTGGTCTTCGCGATGCCCAAGCCGATGCCCAAGCCGATGGCCCAGGCACTGGGCTGGCCCGGCAAGGCGATCGGCTGGTCGGAGCCGGCCGAGCTGGCGGCCGCCCCGCAGGGTTGGGCGAAGTACGGCCACCCCGAATGGGGCCGGTTCAAGCTGGGCAAGACCAACCCCAACTTCTCCACCAGCGGCCTGAACGCCACCATCGGCGCCTACTTCGCCGCCACCGGCACCACCTCGGACCTGACGGCCCGTGACGTGGCCGACCCGAAGACCCGGCGGTTCGTCCAGGGGGTGGAACAGTCGATCGTGCACTACGGCGACATCTCCATGACGTTTCTGGGCAACCTGCTGCGCGCGGACGACCGGGGCGAGTCGATGGCCTACATCTCACCGCGGCGACTTTTGACCGTGGCGAACTCCGAAGGCGGTTCATTCGTCGGATAAGTACAGACATCCCCCGGGAGGCAGGGTTGTACCAGCAGCCGCAGCGACGGCGTAGGAACTTCGCCCCGTTCATCGTCGCGATCATTCTCGCCGGAGCTCTGATCGTCGCCCTGCGGATCTTCGTCGGCGCGAACGAACCCGGAGGGCCGGGCGCGTCGGAGGCCGGCGAGCGGCCCAAGGCGTGCGACGACGGCGTCACCCTGACCGTCGCCGCCTCGTCGGAGAAGGCCGAGCTGCTCAGGAAGATCGCCTCCGGCTACAACGGCAGGACCGTGGAAGGGCGCTGCGCCGACGTCGTCATCGAGACCAAGGCGAGCGGCGGCGCGCTGCAGGCCCTGGCCAGGGGCTGGGACGAGCGGCAGGACGGCCCCCGCCCCGACGTGTGGTCACCCGCCAGCAGCGGCTGGGTCACCCTGCTCCAGCAGCGCGTCGCGGGAAAGGACACCGGTTCCCTGGTCGCCGCCGAGAACCCGTCGATCGCCAAGACGCCCCTGGTCGTGGCGATGCCCATGCCGATGGCCCAGGCGCTGGGCTGGCCGGACAAGAAGCTCGGCTGGTCGGACCTGCTCGCCGTGTCGGCCGGGTCGTGGGCGAAGTACGGTCACCCCGAGTGGGGCCGTTTCAAGCTTGGCAAGACCAACCCCAACTTCTCCACCAGCGGCCTGAACGCCACGGTCGGCGCCTACTTCGCGGCGACCGGCCTGTCCGGCGACCTGTCGGAGAAGAACGTGGCCGACGCCAGGACCAGGGACTTCGTCCGGGAGGTGGAACGCTCGATCGTGCACTACGGCGACACGACGCTGACGTTCCTGTCCAACCTCCAGCGGGCCGACGACGCGGGCGCGGGCCTGAGCTACATCTCCGCGGTGGCGGTGGAGGAGAAGTCGGTCTGGGACTACAACCAGGGCAACCCGACCGGTGACCCCGCGACGCTGGGCAAGCACGCCAAGCCCAAGGTGCCGCTGGTGGCGATCTATCCCAAGGAGGGCACGCTCTACTCCGACAACCCGTACGCGGTGCTGACCGCCTCGTGGGTCGACGACGCCAAGCGGGCGGTGGCGGCCGACTTCCTGGCGCACCTGCAGGCTCCCGAGCAGCAGGAGCGGTTCGCCGAGTTCGCCTTCCGCTCCCACGACGGCAAGGCGGGCAAGCTGATCACCCAGGCGAACGGGCTGCTGCCCGCCGAGCCGAAGACGACCCTCAGCCCGCCCGCGCCGAACGTGCTCGACAAGGTGCTCACCAGCTGGGCCGACCTGCGCAAGCCCGCGAACGTCCTCATGGTCATCGACGTCTCCGGCTCGATGGGCGCCACCGTGCCCGGCACCGGCAAGAGCAAGCTCGACCTGGCCAAGCAGGCCGCGATCAACGCGCTGCCCCAGTTCGCCTCGCACGACAGGGTCGGGCTGTGGATGTTCTCCACCAAGCGGGACGGCGACAAGGACCACCTGGAACTGGCCTCGCTCTCCGCCGTCGACGACGCCCAGCGCAAGAAGCTGCGCGCCAGGCTTGACGGCCTGACCCCCGATGGCGGCACCGGCCTGTACGACACCGCCCTCGCCGCCCACGAGCGGGTACGGAAGCTGCGGAACGGTGACGCGATCAACGCGGTGGTCTTCCTGACCGACGGCAAGAACGAGGACCCCGACAGCCTCGCCCTGGAGAACCTGCTGCCCGAACTGCGCACCGAACCCGGCCAGGAGACGGTGCGGATGTTCACCATCGCCTACGGCCAGGACGCCGACCTCGACGTGCTGCGCAAGATCTCCGAGGCGACCAGCGCCGCCGCGTATGACTCTCGCAAACCTGGAAGTATCGACCAGGTGTTCACCGCAGTGGTATCCAACTTCTGATGGCACGCTTCGTCGACGAACTCAAGGACCCCTGGGGCCTGCTGCTGGCCGCGACCGCCGGCGGCGCCGCGTGGGCCGTCAGCGTGCACCCGGTCGCCGCCGGGTTCGTCGGCGTCGTCGTCTGGCTGGTCAAGGCCGGGATCTCGGCGTTACCGGAGCGCGGGAGCCGTGACCGGCCGGCCGTCACCGCCGGCAGCCAGGAGGAGTACTGGCTGAGACGGGCGGGATCCGCCGCCTACGGCTTCGCCGAGCTGAGCGCCTCGATGGGGCAGGGCCCGCTGGCCGAGCGGATCGCGCTGATGCGCCCCCAGGTGGACGACTCGACGGCCACCCTGGAGCGGCTGGCCGAGCAGGCCTCGCTCACCAGCACCGCGCTGGCCAGGTTCGATCTCGACAGGCTCGGCCACGAGCAGGCCCGGCTGACCCGAGCCCGCGCGGAGGCCAGGAAGGACCTGGTCGCGGACCTCGACCGCGCCCTCGCCTCGCTGGCCTCCCAGCGGGCCGTGGTCGACCGGCTCGCCTCGGCCCGCGAGCAGGTGCTCGCCCGGATGGAGTCGAGCGCCATCAGCATCGAGGAGCTCCTCGCCCGTGTGGTGGAGCTGTCGGCGGTGTCGGCGAACGGCCGGCTGGAGCCGACTCGGGTACTGGACGAGCTCGCCGACGCCCTTGAAGGAGTCCGCCAGGGCCTCCACGAAACCGAGCAGATCACGCGCGACGCGCTGGATCGATAAGGAGCCCCATGTTCAAGGTCATCCGTAGGGCCTGGCGTTACCTGGTCTTCGCCCTCTCCGGGCGGCTGGACGAGCTGTCCGACCCCCGCGTCCAGATCGAGCAGGCCATCGCGGAGGCCAAGGAGCAGCACCAGCGGCTGAGCCAGCAGGCCGCCTCGGTCATCGGCAACGAGCGCGAGATGGAGATGAAGCTCGCCCGCTCGATGGAGGAGACCGGGAAGCTCCAGGCCAACGCCCGCCAGGCCCTCCTGCTGGCCGAACAGGCGCGGTCCGCGGGCGACGAGCGCAAGGCCCTGTCGTACGAGGACTCGGCCCGGGCCTTCGCCTCCCGCCTGGTGGCGGCCGAGGCCGCGCAGCAGGAGTCGCAGCTGACGTACGAGCGGGCCAGGCAGTTCTCCGCCCAGGCGCGCGCCGCGGTCGAGAACAACGCGATGGCCCTGCAGAAGAAGATCGCCGAGCGGATGCGGCTGCTCTCCCAGCTCGACCAGGCCAAGGTCCAGGAGGAGCTCAACAAGGCCATGGGCGACCTGTCCGGGCTCACCCCCGCCGGTGAGACGCCCACCTTGGACCAGGTCCGCGACAAGATCGAGAAGCGCTATGCCCGCGCACTCGGCGAGGCCGAGCTGACCTCGGGCTCCGTCGAGGCCCGCATGATCGAGGTCGAGCGCGCCGCCATCGACGTCGAGGGCGCGGCCCGCCTGGAGGCCATCAGGGAGAGCCTGAACACCGACAGGAAGCCCGAGATCGGAAAGTAGGCCCCGCGGTGAATCGACCGCCGCCCGGCCCTCGGCGGACCGGGTTCCCCGCTCCGCCGACACGCCCCTCGGAGGGGCGCACCCGGCGGGACGGGGTGGGCCACGGACCCGCTCGCCGAACCTGCCTCGCGGCGAACGTACGACCGGGGCGAGGGTGCCCGCTCCCGGCGTGGTTCAGCGGACGGGCAGGTCGTAGACGCGCCGCACGCTGGTGGGGGCGGCACTGAGGTCGGCCCCGTAGATGTGCAGCGAGATGGCGGTCTCGTCCCCCGTGTTGTGGACGCGGTGGATGTCGCCGGGCGGGGCGAAACCGCTGACCTCTCCGGTCTGGTTGGCGGTCCTGCCGATCTCGGCCAGGTGGTCGCCGTGGTCGCGGTAGAGGGTCTCGTACTCGACACCCCGCAGCACGCCGAACACGCACCAGGCGATGTGGTCGTGGATCGCGGTCCGCTGACCGGGCCGCCAGACCACGGCCACGATCGAGAAGCCCTCCTCGGCGTGGAGGGTGTGGCCGATGTAGCCGTCGGGGTCGCCGAGGCGCTCCTCCTCGGTGAGGATCTCGGGGGACGGCAGCCGTTCGCGCAGCAGGTCGGCCACCGCGAAGGCGGTCGCCCTGGGGTCGGCGGATGGATCGACGAGTTCCCTGACCCCCTCGACGATCTCGGCCAGGCCTGGACGGGTGCGCGTCAACGTCTTCATGGCCCCAGGATGCGCCGAGGGGATACATAACGTCTAATGCCCATTTTTCCGTTCATTCATCGATAAAGTTGATACATGCTCGATATCGTGCGGCTTCGTGTCCTCGCCGCGGTGGCCAGACACGGCTCGGTGACCGCGGCGGCCAGGGAACTGCACTACTCCCAGCCCTCGGTCAGCCACCATCTCGCGAAGCTCGAGGCCGAGACCGGGGCCAAGCTGATCCAGCGGGCCGGCCGGGGCATCCGGCTGACCGAGGCGGGCCGTCTGCTGGCCGAGCGGGCCACCGAGATCATCGGCCGCCTGGACTCCGCCTCCGCCGAGTTGTCGGCGCACGTGGGCCTGCGCGCCGGACGGGTCAGGCTGGCCGCCTTCCCCTCCGCCCTGGGCACGTTCGTGCCGCAGGCCGCCGCCGCCCTCGCCCGGGAGCACCCCGGCCTGGAGTTACGGCTGACCGAGACCGAGCCCCCTGACGCGCTGCGCATGCTCCGGGCGGGCTACGTGGACGTGGCGGTCATCTTCCGCTTCGAGAACACCGACCCGGAGGACGACGGGATCCGCCTGCTGCACCTGCTGGACGACACCAGCTACCTGGTCACCTCCGGCCAGAGTGGCGACGGCGGCGATCTGGCCTCGCACCGCGACTCCCGGTGGATCGGCGGCTGCGACCGGTGCCGCAGCCATCTGCTGGAACTGTGCGCCAGGGCGGGCTTCGAGCCGGAGATCGCCTTCACGACCGACGACGCCGTCGCGGTCCAGGCCCTGGTCGCCGCCGGGATCGGGGTGACCGCCCTGCCGAGCCTCGCCCTGCGGGCCCACCGGAACCCGGAGGTCACCCTGACCGAACTGCCCGGCTCGACCCGCCGCGTCTACGCCGCCACCTACGGCGAGCCTCCCGACCCCCCGGCCACCGCCGCCCTGCTGGCCACCCTGACCTCGGTGACCCGCCCTTAGCCGCCGGCCGTGGCCGACCCGCCCGGCCCGCGCCCGCCGGCTCCGGGGACTCAGCGGAAGCGGTAGGTCGTGGTGGAGGTGAACTCCTCGCCGGGGCGCAGGACCGTGGAGGGGAAGTGGTCCTGGTTGGGCGAGTCGGGGAAGTGCTGGGTCTCCAGGCAGAGGCCGGCGTGCCTGCCGTACGCGGTGGCGATGCCGTCCAGCATGTTGCCGGAGTAGAACTGCACGCCGGGCTCGGTGGTGGAGACCTCCATGACGCGCCCGCTGACCGGTTCGCTGACCTCGATGCCGCCGCGCAGCACGTAGCAGTGGTCGTAGCCGCCCCCCAGCAGCGGATCGTCGATCCTGTCGCCGATCTCCCGCGGGGTCGTGAAGTCGAACGGGGTGCCCGCCACCGGGGCCAGCTCACCGGTCGGAATCTTGGTGGAGTCGACGGGGAGGTAGCGGTCGGCGTCGATCCGGATCACGTGCTTGAGGATGTCGCCGCCGCCGGCGAGGTTGAAGTAGGAGTGGTTGGTCAGGTTCAGCACCGTCGGCGCGTCGGTGAAGGCGCGGTAGTCCAGCCTTAGCGCGTCCTCGGTCAGCGTGTAGGTGAGCGAGGCGGTCAGTATGCCCGGATAGCCCTCCTCGCCGTTGAGGCTGACATATTCCAGCGTGATGGCCGAGGTGGAGACCTCGGTCACCCGCCACACCCGGTTGGAGAAGCCGCCGGGGCCGCCGTGCAGGCTGTTGGGGTCGTTGTTGACCGGCAGTTCGTGGTCACGGCCGTCGAGGGTGAAACGCCCGTTCGCGATGCGGTTTCCGTACCGGCCGACCACGGCGCCGAAGTAGCGGCTGCGCGTCAGGTAGTCGTCGAGGCCGGTGTAGCCGAGGACCACGTCGACGCCGTGGACCTCCAGCGACTGCAGGATCGCCCCGTAGCTGAGGATCGAGGCGCGCATCGGCCCGTTCGACAGCACGTGCCGCTCGACATGCTCCCCCGTCGGGGTGATTCCGAAGTTCATCAAAAACCTCCAGCGTGGAGACCTGGGGGCTCAGCCCCGGGGGAAAAGCGCGGCACGGTCTGTGGATTCGCGGACGACCAGGTGGGTGTCGAGGGTGGCCAGGGTGGGGGTGGCGCCCTCGTCGAAGGACTGCAGCAGCAGGTCCACCGCCATCCGCCCGGCGGCGGCCGTGGGCATGGCCACGCTGGTCAGCTTGGGCCGGTTCAGCCGCCCGGCCACTATGTCGTCGACGCCGACCACGCTGATGTCGTCGGGGACGCGCACGCCCCGTTCGTACAGCCCCTCGATGAGCCCGATGGCCACCAGGTCGTTGTAGGCGAGCACACCGGTCACGCCGGAGGCGATCACCTCCTCGGCGACGGCGAGGCCGCCCCGCTCGGTGGGCGCGTTCGGGCCGAGGATCACCAGCTCGACACCGTCCATCGCGGCCGCCGCGGCACGCATCTCGCCGCTGGTCCACGAGCCGCTCGGCCCGGACAGCAGGGCGATCCTGCGGTGGCCGAGCCCGGTCAGGTGCTCGATGGCGAGGCGGGCGCCCTGGCCCACGTCCATCAGTATCGTCGGCATGCCCTTCACCCTCCGGTTGACCACCACGAACGGCACCTCGGCGTGGAGACGTTCTATGACCCGGTTGGAGAGCCGCGGGCTGCAGAGCAGGACCCCGTCCACCTGCTTGGCGAGGGTCTGGATCAGTTCCTCCTCGACCTGTGGATCCTCGTCGGTGTCGGCGACGAACACGTGGTAGTCGCGGGCTCTGGCATGCGCCTGGGCGGCCTTGATCAGCGGCGGGAAGAACGGGTTGGAGATGTCCGCGACGATGAGGCCGATGTTGTGGGTCCTGCCGGTGGTGAGTGCCCGCGCGGCGCGGTTGGGCCGGTAGCCGAGGTCCTCGGCGACCGCGAGCACGCGATTGCGGGTCTCGGCGTTCACCAGGTGCGGCGCCGAGAAGGTGCGGGACACCGTCGAGACGTGCACTCCCGACGCCCGCGCCACATCTCTGATCGTCGCTGCCACCGTGCTCCTCCGTCATGGCCCTTCACCGGCCCCTGAGCACATTAGTGCAAGCGGTTGCGTAACTGTCAACGCCGGAACCGGACCGGGATCGGGCCCCGCGGCAGGGGGCGCGGGGCCATGAAAGTTGCAAATAACGAAAAATCCGCAAATGAGCGGTGGTTTGCGAAATTGGGCCCTTGACGTTGCTGGGATATGTCCGCCATGTTTCATGCAACCGGTTGCAGCCCCTGACGCCGACTCGGAAGGAGTTGCCGGCGATGGCAATCACCACGGCGAATCCCCGGATACGCCGCCGCCTGGGCCCCGCGGCCAGGACCCCCTACCTGCTGATCGCCCCCGCGGTGATCGCGATGCTCGGCTTCCTCGTCTACCCGATGGCCAGCGTCATCTACTACAGCCTGCAGACCTACAACGTCACCAAGCCCTGGGACAACGGCTTCGCCGGCCTCGACAACTTCCGCAGGCTGCTGTTCGAGGACCCGCTGTTCTGGCAGAGCCTCGGCTTCAGCCTCAAGTGGGTCGGCGTCGAGGTGTTCCTGCAGCTGGTGTTCGGGCTGGTCCTGGCGCTGATCGTGAACGAGACCTTCGTCGGCCGCGGCCTGGCACGGGCGACCGTGTTCTCCCCCTGGGCGGTCTCCGGGGTGCTGACCACCGGCATCTGGATCCTGCTCTACAACCCGACGACCGGCGTCTCCCGCTACCTCGCCGACCTCGGCCTCATGCAGTACGGCGCCGCGCCGCTGGCCAACCCGGACACCGTCTTCTGGGCGGCCGTGCTCGCCGAGCTCTGGCGCGGGGTGCCGTTCTTCGCGATCCTGCTCCTGGCCGACCTGCAGAGCATCTCCAAGGAACTCTACGAGGCGGCCTCGGTGGACGGTGCCTCGCGGGTGCGGCGGTTCGTCCACATCACGCTGCCGCACCTCAAGGACGCGATCATCCTGTCCACGCTGCTGCGCTGCGTGTGGGAGTTCAACAACGTCGACCTGCTCTACACGCTGACCGGCGGCGGCCCGGCGCACGCGACCACCACACTGCCGCTGTACGTGGCGGCCAAGGCCGTGCAGTCCCACGACTTCGGGTACGGCTCGGCGCTGACCACCGCCGCCTTCCTGATCCTGACCTTCTTCTCGATCGCCTACCTGCGGCTGAGCAAGTTCGGAGCGAAGTCATGACACTCCAGACGGCCGAACGGCCGCGCCTGGCCCCGTCCGCGCTCGCGCCGCGTACCGGCCGCAGGGAGAAGGGGAAGGTCGGCCGCTGGGAGATCTGGGTCCCCCTCGGGCTCTACCTGCTGTTCACGCTGGTCCCCTTCTACTGGATGCTGGTCTTCGCGTTCCGGCCCAGGGGATCGACCTCGCTGCTGCCCTGGCCGATCACGTTCGACAACTTCGCGACGGTCTGGAACGACCTGAGCTTCGCGGTCTTCTTCAAGAACAGCCTGATGGTGGGCGTCGCCTCCCTGGTCATGACGACCGTGGTCGCGCTGGCCGGCGGTTACGCCCTGGCCAGGTACGAGTTCCGCGGCCGGAAGCTGTTCATGGTCGGGATGCTCTGCACCCAGTTCATCCCCGGCGCGATGATGCTGATCCCGCTCTTCGAGATCTTCCGCGTCCTCGGCCTGGTCAACTCGCTGTGGAGCCTGGTGATCGCCGAGACGGTCTTCCAGCTGCCGCTCTCCCTCATCCTGATCAGCGGCTTCATCAGGAACGTCCCGGTGGAGCTGGAGCAGGCCGCCTGGGTGGACGGCTGCGGCCGGCTGCGCGGCTTCTTCGCCGTGGTGCTGCCGCTGCTGCGCCCCGCCCTGGTCGCGGTCGGCTCGTTCGCCTTCATCCACAGCTGGAACAACTTCCTGTTCGCGCTGATGTTCGTCAGCGAGCAGGAGAAGTTCACGGTGCCCGTCGGCCTCGCGTACACCCTGGGCGAGTTCAGCGTGGACTTCGGCGCCCTGGCCGCGGGCGGCGTCGTCGCCGCCGTACCGGTGGTGCTGGTCTTCGCGGTGATTCAGCGCTATCTGGTACAGGGCATGTCCGCCGGGGCGGTGAAGGGATGAGTCCCCTGGCGGCGAGTCCCATGTCGACTAAGGAACGGTGAGCGACCAATGACACGAACTCTCGTCACCGGGAGCGCCGGGCGGCTGGGCCGGAGCGTGGTCACCGCGCTGGCAGACGCCGGGCACGAGGTGATCGGTGTGGACACCGCGCCGGGCACCCCCTCGGCGGCCACCGCGGTGCTCCCCGCCGACCTGACGGATCTGGGGGAGTCCTTCGAGGTGATGACCAGGTTCCGGCCGGACGCCGTGGTGCACCTGGCCGCGATCGCCACCCCGTTCAGCAGGACGGACGCCTTCACCTACCGGGTCAACACCCAGCTGGCGTTCAACGTCTGCGAGGCGGCCGCCGGGGTCGGGGTCGAGCGGATCGTGGTCGCCAGCAGCCCCACGGTCATCGGGTACGGCACGGAGGGCTGGGTCCCCTCCTACCTGCCGCTCGACGAGGACCATCCGGTCGCGCCGTGGAACGCCTACAGCCTGTCCAAGCTGGTCGCCGAGCAGGTGATGGCCACGTTCGCGCGCAGTTCGAAGGCGAGGTTCGCGGCCGTGCGGCCCTGCTTCGTCGTCGCCCCCGAGGAGTGGGCGGGCGCGCCCACCCAGTCGGGGCACACGATCGCCGAGCGGCTGGACCGGCCGGAGATCGCGGGGACGTCGCTGTTCAACTACATCGACGCCCGTGACGCCTCCGACATGGTGCTGGCCCTGCTGGACAAGCTGCCCGGACTGCCGAGCGGCGAGGTGTTCTTCGCGGGCGCGGCCGACGCGCTGGCCCGCGAGCCACTGGCCGAACTCCTCCCCCGGGTCAACCCCGCGACCGCGGGACTCGCGGAGAAACTGACCGGCTCGACGCCTGCCTTCTCCTCGGCCAAGGCCGGGCGACTGCTCGGCTGGCAGGCGAAGCGGAGCTGGCGCACCGAGATTGGAGCCCTGTGATGAACCTCAGCGGAGTGCTGTTCTTTCCCGTCACCCCGTTCCGCGCCGACGGCTCGGTGGCCGGTGACGTACTGGCCGAGCATGTGGGGCGCGGACTGGAGCACGGTCCCGGCGGGGTCTTCGTGGCCTGTGGGACCGGCGAGTTCTCCGCGCTGTCGGAGGCGGAGCACGCCCAGGCGGTGCGGATCGCGGCCGAGACCGTGAACGGCCGGGTGCCGGTGCTGGCGGGAGCGGGAGGACCGATCGGCGCCGCGCTCGCCCAGGCCAGGGCGGCCAGGGACGCGGGCGCCGACGGGCTGCTGCTCATGCCCCCCTACCTGGTGAACGGTACGCGCGAGGGCTACTCGGCGTACGTCTCGGCGGTCGCCGGGGTGCTGCCCACGATCATCTACCAGCGCGGCTCGGTGGTACTGGCCCCCGAGCAGGCGGTCGAGCTGTCCCGGATCCCCGGTGTGATCGGGATCAAGGACGGCGTCGGCGACATCGACCGCATGCAGCGGACGGTGCTGGCGGTGCGGGAGGAACGGCCCGACTTCCTGTTCTTCAACGGCCTGCCGACGGCCGAGCTGACCATGCCGGCCTACCGTGGCATCGGGGTGGAGCTGTACTCCAGCGCGGTCTTCTGCTTCGCCCCCGAGATCGCCACCGCCTATCTGGGCGGCGACGAGCGGCTGATCAGGGAGTTCTACGCCCCCCTGGTCCGGCTCCGCGACCGGGTTCCCGGTTACGCGGTCTCGCTGGTCAAGGCCGGGGTACGGCACCGCGGCCTGGATGTCGGCGGGGTACGGCCGCCGCTGGTCGACCCCTCCGCCGAGCACGTGGAGGAGCTCGCCGGGCTGATCAAGTCCGGCCTGGCCCTGGTCGGGCGGTGAGCGGCCGATGACCGCGCGGCCAGTGATCACCTCCCTGGAGACGACGCTGCGGACCGTGGCGCTGCCGCGGCCGTGGGGTGCCGACGTGCCCGCCAACCACGTGGTCGTCGTACGGCTGACGCTGGCCGACGGACGGAGCGGGACCGGGTTCTCCTGGACCCCGCAGATCGGGGCCCGGGCGGTGCGGGCCCTGCTGGACGGCGAGATCGGCGAGGCCGTCGTCGGCCTTGAGCCGCATCCGGAGGTCGTCTGGGACCGGCTCTGGCGGCACCTGCGCGAGGCGGGCGGCGGCGGGCTCACCACGATCGCGATGGCCGGGGTCGACCTGGCGCTGTGGGACCTGCGCTGCGGCGAGGCGGGGCTGGTCGACACGCTCGGGCGGCGCCGTGACAGCGTGCCGGTGTACGGCAGCGGCGTGAACCTGCACTACTCGATGGAGGAGCTCGTCGCGCAGGCCGGGCGGTGGCGGGCCGCGGGCCACCCGGCGGTCAAGGTCAAGGTGGGCCGCGACTCGCTGGCCGAGGACGTGGCGCGGGTCGCCGCGGTCCGCGAGGTGATCGGGCCGGACACGCTGCTCATGGTGGACGCCAACCAGCGCTGGGACCTGCCTCGGGCCCGGCGGGCGATCTCCGCCCTGGCGGAGTACGGACTGCACTGGGTGGAGGAACCGCTGCCCGCCGACGACGTGACCGGGCAGGCCCGGCTCCGCTCCTGCGTCGAGGTCCCGATCGCCGTGGGAGAGAGCGCCTACTCCGTCTACGACTTCCGGGACCTGCTCCTCGCCGGGGCCTGCGACGTCCTGCAGCCGAACGTGGTGCGGGTCGGCGGGATCACCCCGCTGCTCAGGATCGCCGAGCTGGCCAGGACGTTCGGGGTGCCCGTCTACCCGCACCTGCTGCCGGAGATCTCCGGGCAGCTCGCCCTGGCCCTGCCGCTGCCGTGCATGACCGAGGAGGTCGAGGACGCCTCCTTCGCGGCGCTCGGCCTGATCGAAGAGCCCTACCCGGTCTCGGTGGAGAAGGGCGAGCTGCGTGCCGGAGACCACCGGGGCCTTGGACTGCGATGGAGGTGACCTGATGAAACCGGTTCGCGTGGTGCTGGCCGGGGCGCACGGGCACGGCTGGTGGCACCTGTCGAACGTGCGGCGGCTGACCGAGGCGGGGCTGGTCGAGCTGGTCGGGGTGTGCGACGTGCGGCCGGTCGACGACCTGCCCGCCGGGGTGGAGTTCTCCGGCGACCTGGCCGGGCTGATCGGGCGTGCCTCCGCCGAGGTGACGATCCTGTGCACCCCCATCCACACCCACGCGGAGCTGGCGGAGCGGGCACTGCGCGCCGGCTCGCACGTGCTGCTGGAGAAGCCGCCCGCCGCGACCTACGCCGGCTACGAGCGGATCGCCGCGGTGGTCGCCGAGACCGGGCTCGCCTGCCAGGTGGGATTCCAGAGCCTGGGCTCGGCGGCGATCCCCGCGATCCGGCGGATGGTCGCCGAGGGAGCGATCGGCCGGGTCACCGGGATCGGTGCCGCGGGCGCGTGGGAGCGCCCCTACACCTACTACAGCCGGGTGCCGTGGGCCGGCAGGCGCGAGGTCGACGGGGTGCCCGTGGTGGACGGCGCCCTCACCAACCCGCTCGCGCACGCGACCGCGACCGCGCTGGCCATCTCCGGGGCGGAGGTGGGAGACGTCGAGGTCGAGCTCTACCGGGCCAACGCGATCGAGGCGGACGACACCTCATCCGTGCGGATGCGGATGGACGACGGGACCGTGGTGACCGTCGCGGTCTCGCTCTGCGCGGATCGGCGGCACGAGCCGTACCTGATCGTGCACGGCGAGGAGGGACGGATCAGGCTGACCTACACCGAGGACCGGGTCGAGTTCGACGGGACCTCGGCCGTGCACCCGAGGACCGACCTGCTGGAGAACCTCGTCGCGCACCTCCGCGACGGCACGGAGCTGCTGGTACCGCTGGAGCGGACCCGGGGTTTCATGCGCGTCCTGGAGGCGGTCCGGCTGGCGCCCGAGCCCACCGCCATACCGGACGTGTTCCAGGAGGTCGGTGCGGAGCGCCGGGTGCTGCCCAGGATCGCCGAGGTGACGGCGTCGAGCGCGGAGCGGCTGGCGCTCTACTCGGAACTGCGGGTGCCCTGGAGCGGGCGCCTCCGCCGCGCGGGGGGAGCCGGCGCGGGACGGACGGTTCCCGGCCCGGGCGACGGGGCGCGGAAACCGCTCCGGGGCGACGCCTTGCGGCCGGTGCTCGTGGCGCACGGGCGCCAGGTCGCCGAGTACGTCGTGGCGCCTGAGCTGCCGCCGACGTCGTCGCCCCGGCCGTACCTGCACCCGGTGCGCACCCTCGGCGGCACCACCGTGACCGAGGTCGCGCCGGAAGACCACGTGCACCACCTGGGAGTGAGCATCGCGATCTCCGACCTGGGCGGGGGCAACTTCTGGGGCGGGCGCACCTATGTCCGCGACGCCGGTCCCACCTGGCTCGGCGACCACGGCACGCAGCGGCATCTCGGATTCTCCTGGCGCGACTCCTCCGGGTTCGGGGAGTCACTGGCCTGGGAGGGGCCCGACGGCGTCGAGACGGCCCGCGAGGCGCGGAGCGTACGGGTGGTGGAGCTGGGTGGTTGCTGGGCGCTCGACATGTCGTTCGAGCTGACGAACCTCACCGGCGAGCCGCTGCCCGTCAGGAGTTCGGCCACCAAGGGCCGCGCGGGGGCCGGGTACGGCGGTTTCTTCTGGCGGGCGCCGGGGACGGCCGCCGGACGCCAGGTCTTCACGGCGGACGCCGAGGGCGAGGACGCGGTGCACGGGTCGACGGCCCCGTGGCTCGCCATGGCCTCGGCGGACTGGACCCTGGTCTTCGTCCAGCGGGACGACCCCTGGTTCGTCCGGGTCGTGGAGTACCCGGGCGCCGGCCCCGCCCTCGCCTGGGACACGCCGCTGCTCATCGAGGGCACCCTGAGGCGAAGGATCGTCACCGTCGTCGCGGACGGCCGGCTGGACCCCGGCGACGCGGCGGCGCTCGCCGCGGAGGTCGCCCGGTGACGGGCCAGGGGCGATACGGCATCTCACGCGATGTGACCAACCCGGGACAGCAGAGCGCCTCGGGCGGAGTTCGGCACCCATACGGTCAAGCAATGTCGGGGGACACGACACAGAGAGGCAGAGAGCAATGACTTCACCCTCAAAGCGCCTGGCGATCCTGGCCACGGCCTTGACGCTCGGCACCGGGCTTGCCGCGTGCGGCGCGGAGGAGCCGGAGTCCTCCGGCGGGAAGACCACGATCACCTTCTGGGACGACAACGGCGGCCCGGCGCGCACCCCGGTGTGGCAGCACATCATCGCCGAGTTCCAGAAGGCGAACCCGTCCATCGAGGTGAAGTACGTCGGCATCCCGATCGCCCAGGCGCAGCAGAAGTACGACACCGCGATCGCCGGAGGCGGCCTGCCCGACGTGGGCGGTGTCTCCACCGCGATGCTGTCGAGCCTGGTGGCGCAGAAGGCGCTGGAGCCGGTGGACGCCCGGATCTCCGGTGGCGCGCTGAACGGCAAGCTGAACGAGCAGGTGGTGAGCACGGTCAAGGGCACCGTGCCCGACGGCAAGACCTACCTGGTTCCCATGTCCACAAATATGGGTGTTTTCTGGTACCGGACCGACTGGTTCAAGGAGGCCGGCCTCAAGACGCCCACGACCTGGAACGACTTCTTCACCGCCACCGAAAAACTGACCGACACCGCCAAGAACCGCTACGGCTTCACCATCCGCGGCGGGGCGGGCTCGATCGCGCAGATGCTGGAGGTGGTGTACGGCCAGTCCGGCATCACCGAGATCTTCGACGCCTCGGGAAAGGCGACGGTCAACGACCCGAGGAACGTGGCGGCCCTCACGAAGCTGGCCGGGCTGTACAAGAAGGTCACTCCCGAGGCCGACATCAGCAACGACTACACGAAGATGGTCGCCCAGTTCGACGGCGGCAACATCGCGATCATGCAGCACAACCTGGGGTCGTACCAGGACCACGTCAAGACGATCGGCGCGGGCAACGTGGCGGCCATGCCCGTACCCAAGTCCGACGGGGGCGTCCAGGCGATCCTGTCCAACCCGGTCTCGGGCATCGGCGTGTTCGCCTCCGGCGAGAAGAAGGACGCCGCGTACAAGTTCGCGGAGTTCGCCGCCTCCAAGGAGATGAACAGCTACTGGTCGGAGCAGACCGGCGTGCTCCCGGCCAACACCGACGTCAACGACGAGCCGTGGATCGCGGGGCTGCAGCACATCGCCGCGGCGGTCAAGGTGCTCAACGACCCGGCGACGAAGATCGTGCAGATGCCCTACCACCTGCCGGAGTTCAACGCGATCACCAAGACCGACATGGAGCCGGAGTTCCAGAAGGTCCTGCAGGGCGCCCTGTCCCCCAAGGACTTCCTGGACGCGTTCGCGGCCAAACTGACGGAGGCCCAGGCGTCGTACAAGCAGCGTAACGGCGGCTGAGCCTGACCATCGGGGCGGGCGCGCCCATCCCTGACCTGGGCGCGCCCGCCTTCGCCATTCCGGAAGGCTCCCGAGGTTCTCACGGAGCCTCCCCTCCCACCTGACCTGTGGAGGAACCACCATGAAACGAGCCGTCGCGCTCACCGCCCTGCTCTCCCTGGCGGTTCTCGCCGCCCCGGCCGCATCCGCCGCCGTCCCGGAGACCCCCACCGCCTCACCCGCCGGACGGAAGGCCGACCTCGGCCGCCAGACCCTGCCCGCGAACGACGGCTGGGCCGCCGAGGGCACCGGAACCACCGGCGGCGCCGCCGCGCCGGCGTCGAACACGCACACCGTGTCCACCCGGGCCCAGCTCGCCGCCGCGCTCGCCGCACCCTCGCCGAAGATCATTTATGTGAAGGGCACCATCGACACCGACAGGACCTGCGCGGACTACGCGACCGGCGGCTACACGCTGGAGGCCTACCTGGCCGCGTACGACCCCGCGGTGTGGGGCAGGGACACCGAGCCCTCGGGCCCGCTGGAGGACGCGCGGGCCGCCTCGGCCGCCAGGCAGACCGCCAACATCAAGCTCAAGGTCGGTTCCAACACCACGATCGTCGGCCTCGGCAAGGACGCGCGCATCCGGGGCGTCAACCTGCACATCGACAAGGCGGACAACGTCATCGTCCGCAACATCGACTTCGAGGACACCGCCGACTGCTTCCCGCAGTGGGACCCGACCGACGGCGACGAGGGCAACTGGAACTCCCTCTACGACAACATCTCGGTGACCGGCTCGACGCACGTGTGGGTGGACCACAACACCTTCACCGACGGCGACAACCCGGACTCGAACCAGCCGCTGTACTTCGGCAGGCCCTACCAGGTGCACGACGGGCAGCTCGACATCACCAGCGGCTCCAACTACGTGACGGCCTCCTGGAACCGGTTCGCCGACCATGACAAGACGATGCTGATCGGCTCGACCAACAACCCGGCGACCGACGCGGGCAAGCTGAAGGTCACCGTCCACCACAACCACTTCGACAACACGCTCCAGCGGCTGCCCCGGGTGCGCTTCGGCCAGGTGCACGTCTACAACAACTACTACGAGATCCCGGACGCCTCGACCTTCGTGTACGCCCTCGGCGTGGGCGTGCAGTCGCAGATCTTCGCCGAGAACAACTTCTTCCGGCTGAGCCGGGCCGTGTCTCCGGCGAGCCTGCTCTACAACTGGGGCGGCACGTCCCTCACCGCCAGGGGGAACGTGCTCCGCGTCGGCGGGCCCGTCGTCCCCCTCGACCTCGTCGCCGCCTACAACGCCGCCCACGACCCCGACTTCGGCACGGACGCGGGCTGGACCCCCACCCTGCACACCGCGATCGAACCGGCCCCGGAGGTACGCCGGTCCGTCTCCCGGCACGCGGGCTCAGGCAAGATCGGCTAACGCTCCGTACCCGCGTGGAGATCGCGAACGCGCGGTCGGAAACCTGAACGCGGTGAGCGGCTTCTGCGGCGGCCCCCAGGGGCGCCCGGCAGACCGAACGGGCCGGTCACAGCCGCCCCGCAACATATCGAAAGGTGCCGGACACCTACCAACGTGTCCGGCACCTTTTCGACTGGGAGACTCCGTGACACAGCGAGATCGCTCCGATCGTGAGTTCAGACCGTTTCGGCGCCATGACCGGCGGCGATCACGTCAATGTGGCGGGCGAGTTCGAAGTCCTTGGCTGTGAGGCGATTCCCGGCGTCGTGAGTAGTGATCACGAATCGGATCCGCTGCCAGGTGATGTGGATATCAGGGTGGTGGCCGACTTCGCGAGCCTTGGCCGCGACGTACATGGCCAGATGTACGCACTCGTGATAGGCATGCTTGAACGTCCGGGCCATGGCCTGCCCCTCACGCTCCCACCCTGGCAGCTCGGCCAGATGGGCGACGATCTGCTCTTCGGACAACGGCTGAGGGGTCATCGGTATCTCCGCGTCATGCAGTCAGTTGAACTGGGAGATGATCTCATTCAGTTCTCTGCCAGACGAGGTGCTTGCCCAAGCAGTCGCGCGGCGAGGGATTTCCCTCAGCTCCTGACACAGTCGAGCCGATCCCGTGCCCTCGACGATCGCCGCAGTGGCTGACACGATCTGGACAACCCGTTCCGGTTCAGGAACTGCGGCCAGAGCGCTTGCCTGACGCGCCCAGAACACCCCGTTGTCACGCCCGGTCGGGCAGGAACGAGGTCATCGACGGGTCGTCGGCGACCGCCCTAAGCCACGGACCTCGCATGCGGCTCCGCGGCCTGCTCGTCCAGCAGGTCGCGGAGCCGTGTCGGGCGAGGCGGGTCCTGCCGTTCGCCGGTGGCCCGCCCACGCAGGGGGCGCAGGCCACCGGGCAGGTCGGACGGGCCGGAGGAGCAGCGGCCGAAAGACGACCCGCGTCTAGGAGACGACCCCGTCGACCCGGCGGGGGATGCCGAGGGGGTTGTCGTCGCGCAGCTCGGGCGGGAGGAGCTCGGCCGGCCAGTCCTGGTAGGCGGTGGGGACCAGCCACCTGCGGATCGCGGCGGCGCCGACCGAGGTGTGCGCGGCGGCCGTGCTCGCGGGCCAGGGGCCGCCGTGGTGCATGGCCCAGCGGACCGCGACACCGGTCGGCCAGCCGTTCCAGATCAGCCGGCCCGCCTTCCTGAGCAGCACCTCGGCGCTCTCCCGCGCCTCGCCGGGGTCGGTGGCGTGGATCGTGGCGGTCAGCGAGCCGTCCAGCCTCTCCAGTACGGCGGGCAGCTCCGCCGCGTCGTCGTAGACCACGACGACGGAGGCCGGGCCGAAGCACTCCTCGGCGATGTCGGGCAGGGCGCCGGCGAACGACGCCAGGTCGGTGACGAACACCTGCGGCGCCACCGCGAAGGCCCCCTCGCCCGGCCGCCCCTCGGCCAGGGTGGTGAGCTTGCCGAGCCTGGCCAGCCCGTGCAGGAAGCCGCCCCGGATCCGCTCGGTGAGCATCGGCCCGCCCGCGGTCGCGGAGACCGCCTCGGAGATGGCGGTCAGCAGCTCGGCGTCGTCGGGGACGAAGACCAGTCCGGGGTTGGTGCAGAACTGGCCGGTGCCGAGGGTCAGCGAGGCGGCGAACCCCTGGGCGAGTCCTTCGCGGTCGGCCGAGGGCAGCACGACGACGGGGTTGACGCTGCCCAGCTCGCCGTAGAAGGGGATGGGGTCGGGACGCTCGGCGATGAGAGCCTGGACGGCCTTACCGCCGGGGATGGAGCCGGTGAACCCCACGGCCACCACGGAAGGGTGCGTGGCCAGCCGCTTTCCCGCGTCGAGCCCGCGGACCAGGCCCAGGAGTGCCGGATCGGGCAGCGCGCTCTGGATGATCTTCTGTGACAGCTCCGAGGTGCGCGGGTGCCCGTCGTGCGCCTTGACCACCACCGGGCATCCGGCGGCCAGTGCCGAGGCGGTGTCACCGCCCGCGACCGAGAAGGCGAACGGGAAGTTGCTCGCCGCGAAGACGCCGGCCACGCCGGGCAGCGGGTGGTTCATCCGCCGCAGGTCGGGGGCCGGTGGCTGGGCCGTCGCATGGTCGATCACCGCCTCCACGTGCCCGCCGTCCCGCAGCACCTGGGCGAAGAGCCGGAACTGGCCCGCGGCCCGCCCCACCTCGCCGCGGAGCCGGGTCTCCCCGAGCGCGGTCTCGGCGTCGGCGGCCCGCCAGAGCTCCTCGACGCCTCCCTCCAGTGCCGCCGCGACCGCCTCCAGCACCGGCGCCCGGTCGGCGGAACGCCAGGCGGGCCCCGCCGTGTGGGCGGCTCCGACGACCGCGTCCACCTCGCCGTCCGAGGTCAGGGGGTAGGGGTCCCCGGCGAACTCGCCGGTCCTGGGGTCAATTGAGTGGATCAACACGGAGCCTTTCCTCGGTGGAGCCTGTCATGGCTCGCTGGGCCACCCTCCTACGGTAAGCGCTTTCCGCAACAGCGGCCACCCCGCGGACCGGCGCTAGGGAAGCTCCGCCTCCCAGCCGGCGATCAGCGTCCGGCCCCCGACCAGCACCGCCACCTGTTCCCCGGCCGCGCCCAGGGCGGTCCGCAGCGCCTTCGCCTCCTCTCCCCGGTACGTCCGGGAGGAGGGGTTCCCGGAAGCCTGGTCCAGCACCGGCGCGAGGACACCCTCGGGCCAGCTCGCCTGCCGGACGGGCCGGACACCGCGGCCCTCGTACAGCGTCACGGTGATCGGCGCGGTGCGGTCCGGCGTGCCGGTGGCCCGGATCCGGCCGGTCAGCGCCGTGAGCCGCTCACCGGCGGCGACGATCCGCTCGTCCTCCACCAGCGGCGCCCCCTCCAGCCGGTTCTCGTGGACCTTCCCGTCCTGGCCGGTCACGGTGATGACGGCGAAGGGCTGGTCGGTGGCTCCCCCGGTACGGTCGAGTGTGCCCTCCCGTCCCGCCAGGGCCTCGACCAGCCCGGCCCGCAGGTCCCCCAGCTCGGTCGCGGAGAGCCGGACGGCGACCAGCTCCCCGTCCCGCAGCGAGACGGCCCGCCCGTCACCGGTGACGCTCAGGCTGTCACCGCCGACGCAGGTCATCGGGCCGCACCTGAGGAACCGGACCACGACGTCGTCGGCCTGAGCTCCTGCCCGCGCGACGGTCGCGGTGGTTTCGAGGGTCGCGGTGGTTTCGGCGGTCGCGGAACAGCCGGTCAGCAGGAGCACGGCGGCCAGCAGAGAACGGATCACACCACTGTGACGACCCGGGAACCGACTTGGTTCACCCGCCTTTCCCCCACCGGAGGCGGGTCAGGACCTGGCGGCCTGGGCGGTTTCCCTGGCCCAGCGGTAGTCGGCCTTGCCCGCCGGGGAGCGGACCATCTCGTCGACGAAGGCGAAGGTCCTGGGCACCTTGTAGCCGGAGAGCCTCGCCCGGCAGTGCGCGTCGAGGTCCGCCGCCGAAGGGGTCGTGCCGGGACGGAGTTCGACCACCGCGGCGACCCGGCTGCCCCAGCGTTCGTCGGGGATGCCGGTGACGACCGCGTCGAAGACCGCCGGGTGCCCCTTGAGCACCGCCTCGACCTCCTCGGGGAACACCTTCTCACCGCCGGTGTTGATGCAGACCGAGCCTCGCCCGAAGATCGTGATGGTACCGTCCTCCTCGACCTGGCCCATGTCGCCGGTGAGCAGCCAGCGCACGCCGCCCGAGTCGGTCACGAAGGTCTTGCCGGTCTTGTCGTCGTCCTTGTAGTAGCCGTAGGCGATCCGGCCGCTCCTGGCGACCATGCCCAGCTCACCCCCGCCGGGCTTGACCGGCTCCAGCCTCTCGTTGAGCACGGCCAGGTTGACCGCGACGTTGGCCTGGAAGCGCTGGCCCGACTCGGGCGAGGAGCCGGGGACCGCCGAGGCGGTGTATCCGGACTCGCTGGACCCGAAGTTGTCCAGGATCATCCTGCCGGGCAGCAGCTCCGCCAGGCGGTCGCGGAGGGAGCCGGTCAGGATGGCGCCGGTGGAGCTGAGCACGAACAGCGACGACAGGTCGTAGCCGCCGCCCGCGAGCTCGTCGATCAGCGGACGGGCCATCGCGTCGCCGGTGATGTTGATCGTCAGGACCCCCTCCCGCTCGATCGCACGCAGTACCTCGGCCGCGTCGAACTTGCGGACGTAGACCATGGTCCCGCCCATCCACCAGGTGATGAAGGTGGCCATCTGGGCCGCGCCGTGCATCAGTGGGGCCGCCGCCAGCATGGTGACGGGCCCGGAGGCCACCGCCGCCTCGATCACCTCCTCCGGCGTCGCCCGCGGCTCCCCACCCGGATTGCCGCCGCCGAAGGCGAAGAACAGGTCCTCGACCCGCCACATCACGCCCTTGGGCATGCCGGTCGTGCCACCGGTGTAGATGATGTAGACGTCGTCGCCGGACCGCGCGGGGAACCCGCGCTCCGGCGACCCGGCCGCCAGTGCCTCCTGGTACGGCACCGCGGTCTCGACCTCGGACACCCCGCCCACCGCGATCAGGTGCCGGAGCCGCGGGACCTGCGGGACGGTGGCCGCCACCCGGCCGTCGAACTCCACGTCGAACAGGAGTGCCACGATGTCGGAGTCCTGGTAGAGGTAGCGCAGCTCGGCCTCTACGTAGCGGTAGTTCACGTTGATCGGCACGGCCCGGATCTTGAGCGCGGCCAGCATCCCCACCAGGTACTCGATGCCGTTGTAGAGGTGGATGCCCACGTGCTGACCGGCCGAGACGCCCCGGTCGAGCAGGTAGTGCGCGAGCCGGTCGGCCTCCGCGTCCAGTTCCGCGTAGGTCCGGCGATCATCTCCGCAGATGGCGGCGGTGCGGTCCCCGACCGCGTCCACGATCCCCTCGAACAGATCTGCGTGGTTGAACTCCATGTGCCCCTCCCGGGGGGATCAGGGTCTGTCGCTGCCGACCATCCACATCGCGAAGAACTGGGCGCCTCCCCCGTACGCGTGCCCGAGGGCCCGCCTGGCGCCGTCCACCTGGTGTTCCCCCGCCATCCCCCTGACCTGGAGCGCCGCCTCGGCGAACCGGATCAGCCCGGAGGCGCCGATCGGGTTGCTCGACAGCACGCCGCCCGAGGCGTTCCACGGGATGTCGCCGTCCAGCGCGGTCGCCCCGGACTCGGTGAGCTTCCAGCCCTCCCCCTCGGTGGCGAAGCCGAGGTTCTCCAGCCACATCGGCTCGTACCAGGAGAAGGGCACGTACACCTCCGCCACGTCGATCTCCCTGCGCGGGTCGGTGATGCCGGCCTGCCGGTAGACGTCCGCCGCGCAGTCCTTGCCACCCTGCGGGTTCACCGTGTCACGGCCCGCGCGGAAGATCGGCTCGGAACGCATCGCGGTGCCGAGGACCCAGGCCGGCGTGCTGTCGGTCAGCTTGCCGGCGGCGGACAGCACCATCGCGCAGGCGCCGTCGGAGGACGGGCAGGTGTCGAGATAGCGGATCGGCTCCCAGAGCATCGGGGTCGACTCGACCATCTTCAGGTTGATCCCGGGGATCCTCAGATGGGCGTACGGGTTCTTCAGGGCGTTCTGCCGGTCCTTGACGGCCACCAGGTGGCCGATGTGCTCGGGGGCGCCGGAGCGGCGGATGTACTCGCGGATGTGCGGGGCGAAGTAGCCGCCCGCGCCGACGACCAGCGAGGCACTGAACGGCAGGTGGGTGGAGAGTGCCCAGGTCGCGTTGGACTCCGACTGCTTCTCGAAGGCCACCACCAGCACCCGGTCGTGCACACCGCCCTGGATCAGCGAGGCGCCGACGAGCGCGGTGGAGCCGCCGACCGAGCCCGCGGTGTGCACCCGCATCATCGGCTTGCCCGCGGCGCCCAGCGCGTCGGCCAGGTACGCCTCGGGCATCATCACGCCCTCGAACAGGTCAGGCGCCTTACCGATGACCACCGCGTCGATGTCCTTCCAGGTCAGGCCCGCGTCCTGGAGAGCACGCAGGGCCGCCTCGCGGACCAGGCCCGCGATGGAGACATCGCGCCGCTTGGTCGTGTAGCGGGTCTGGCCGACGCCGATGACGGCACAGGGATTACTCATGATCGCTCAGGCCTCCATCACGGTGACGAGGTTGTGCTGGAGGCAGGGGCCGCTGGTGGCGTGTCCGAGGGTGCGGCTCGCGGTGCCGTCCAGGATGTGCCGGGCCGCCTCGCCGATCCTGATGAGGCCGGTGGCCATGACCGGGTTGGCCGCCAGGGGGCCGCCGCTCGGGTTGACCCGGGTGCCCCCGGGAAGCTCCAGCGCCCGGCGCAGGATGATCTCCTCGTGGCTGAACTGGGCGTGCAGCTCGGCCACCTCGACGTCACCCTTGCCGACCCCCGCCGCTCGTGCGGCATCGGCGGCGGAGATCGACCGGGCGAGGTCCCTCATGCCCAGGTAATGGGGTTCTATGCGGTGCGCGATCCCGGTGATCCACGCGGGGCGCTCGCACAGCTCCCTGGCCAGGTCTCCCGCCGCCAGCACCACCGCGGCGGCGCCGTCGGTGATCGGGGCGATGTCGTACGGCCGCAGCGGCTCGACCTCGGCCCCCTCCCCCGCCGGTTCCGGCAGGTCGAGGGCGTAGGGGTTGGCTCTCCCGTCGGCGCGGCTGCGCCGCACGATCTCGTCCAGCTCGGCCCGCTCCGCCCCGGTGGCCGACGCCTGGAGCGCCGCGAAGGAGACCTGGTCCAGGCCGAGGGGGGCCAGGTAGTACGGGTCCAGCTGGAGCGTCATGATCTCCCGTAGGTCCCCCTGGGAGGACTTGCCGAAGCCGTAGACCAGGGCCGAGTCGACGTCGCCGTGCTGCAGCCTGACCCAGGCCTCGTACAGCGCCCAGGCCGCGTCCATCTCGACGTGGCTCTCCGAGATCGGCGGCCAGGCACCGAGCGCGTCGAGCGCGGAGACGAAGGAGAACGGGGCGCCCGCCAGGTAGTCACACGACCCCGAGCAGGTGAAGCCGAACTTCCGCAGCCCCGTGGCGGCTCTGACCGTCTCCAGCAGGGGCAGGATGAGCTCGGACTCGCTCTGCCCCTCGTCGACGGCGCTGTGCCGGGTCTGCGCGAACGCGACGACCGCTATCTCACGCATCTACAGCTCCACGTCCGGCTCGCCGGTGGGGGCGAACCACTTGATGTTCGACATGGACGTCGTCCGTTCCTCCTCGGGCACCCACACGGCCCGCACCCGCATGCCCTGGCGTACCTCGTGGGCCGCGATCCCGCCGACCAGGGCGATCATCGGGATGTCGGTGCCGTCGAGCTGGATGTAGGCCGAGACGAACGGCACCTCGGGGGCGCGCGGGTCGGGCAGGTTGTTGATGGCGAAGGTGGTGACCGTGCCGGTGTCGGGGACGACCACCTCCTCGGTGATCGGGACTCCGCACTCGGGGCAGGACAGCCGGTAGGGCACGTAGACCTTGTGGCAGCCGCCACACCGGCAGCCGATGAGGACACCCTCGGCGACGCCCTGCAGGAACCGGGCCAGCGCCAGGCCCGGCCGGAGCGAGTACTCGACGCGGACCTCGGAGACGATCCTGGTGACCTCGGGAACGAAGCTCTCGATGTCGGTGATGTGCCCGGTGCGCTCGGCCCGCCAGCGGGGGCGTACCCGCAGCCCGGGGCGCATGGCCTTGACGTCTCCCGCGTCCACCGCGTGCACCAGCGCGGTGTCGGCTCCGTCCAGCCGGATCAGTGCCCAGGCGAACGGCCGGTCCAGCGGATGGCCCTTCCTCGGGGTGTTCACCCACGCCCAGCTCTCGACGGTCCCGGCCGGACCGACCTCGACGAACTCCTCGGTGACGGCGTCGCCGGTGTCGGGGTCGTACTCCAGCGGCGGCACCAGGGTCCGCCCGGCCGCCGTACGGACCCCGACGACGCGTCCGTCCCGCAGCTCGGTGAGAAAACGTCCGATCACCGGTCCCGTCGTACGCGTGTAACCGCCGGGGAACTCCAGCGTGTGCCGGGCCCGCAGGGTCGTTGGATCGCTAGATGGCACGTTCGTGTCCCTCCCAGTACGGGTCACGTAGCTTGCGTTTGAGGAGCTTGCCGTTGGGCTCGCGGGGCATCTCGCCGATGAAGTCGATGGACCTGGGCCACTTCATCTTCGACAGGCGGCCTCTCAGCGACTCGATGAGCTCGGCGGCCAGTTCGGGCGAGGGCGCCACTCCCGGGGCCGGCTCGACCACCGCCTTGATCTGCTCGCCCCACTCCTCGTCGGGGATGCCGAACACGGCCACGTCGCCGACCTTGGGGTGGACCATCAGCTCGTTCTCGATCTCGGCCGGATAGATGTTGGCCCCGCCGGAGATGATCATGTCGGCCTTGCGGTCGCAGAGGAAGAGGAAGCCCTCCTCGTTCAGGTAGCCGATGTCGCCGACGGTGAAGTAGTCCTGCAACCGGCCGGCCTCGGTCTTCTCCCGGTCGCCCTTGTACTCGAACCTGACGCCCATCATCTTCATGTAGACGGTGCCGGGGGTCCCGGTCGGGACGGGCTCCATGTCCTCGTCCACGATGAGCAGCTCGCTGATCGGCCAGGCGGTGCCGACGGTGCCGGGGTGCTTCTTCCAGCCCTCCGGAGTGGCGATGGTGCCGCCGCCCTCGGTCGCCGCGTAGTACTCGTAGATGCAGTCGCCCCACCACTCGAACATGGCCCACTTGACCGGGACCGGGCAGGGGGCCGCGGCGTGGATCATCCATTTGAGGGAGGAGAGGTCGTACCGTGACCTCACCTCGTCGGGGAGCGCGAGCAGCCGCTTGAAGTGGGTGGGGACCATGTGCGAGTTGGTGACGCGGTACCTCTCGCAGAGCCGGAGCGTCTGCTCGGCATCCCACTTGTCCATGTATACGAGCGTGTGCCCCATCTGCAGGGCCGTCCCGCCGAACTGGGTGACGGCCGTGTGGTAGTTCGGTGAGGTGACCAGGTGGACGTTCTCCTTGCCCGGCGTGATGCCGAACAGGGCGAGCAGGAAGGTCATCAGCTCGGCGGCGTCGTCGGGGTCCATGCCGTTGAGCGGGCGGCGCACGCCCTTGGGCTTGCCCGTGGTGCCGGAGGTGTAGTGCATGGTGGCACCCGCCGTACGGTCGGCGGGTGCGGTGTCCGGCTGCCCGTCCGTCAGCTCCGCGGCGGGCCGCACCCCGTCCACCTGGCCGAACGCGAAGACGCGGTCCCCGGCGATGCCCGAGGAGGTCACGCCGCGCAGTCCCTCGACGGCGTGGCGCTCGTCTATGAAGAAGGCCTGTGCCTCGCTGTCCGCGACGATGTAGCCGATCTCGGGACCGGTGAGGTGCCAGTTGATCGGGGTGTAGTACCAGCCGGCCTGCAGGGCGGCCAGGTAGAGGACCAGCCCGTCGGAGCCGTTGGGCACGAGCCCGCAGATGCCGTCGCCGGTCTTCAGCCCGAGCTCTCTCAGCCCGTGGACGAGGCGGTTGGCGCGGGCGAGGAGGTCACCGGCACGGTGTTCCGTGCCGTCGGGATCAACGGCGGCCACCCACTCGGGGTCCGCCTGCGCCAGTCTCCAGAAACCGAGCGTACCCATCGGAAATCCTCTCTGTCGAAAGGCCCCGGCTCGCCGGAGTGAATCATGTTCTCTTTATGGCGACAAGCCCTGGCGGAAAGGGGTAAATAGAACAGGAATCTGTTCTTGTACGCATGGGCAGACTAACCCCAGGAAGCACACCTAGCAAGCGCTTGATACGCGCCCTGGCCACTGGATGGACCTTGACCATTTCACGATGATCCGGCCCCCGGAAGGTGTCCGGGGCGGACTTCTCACAGCCGGGCGGCCTGGCGGTGCGGACCGCGCCGGATCTAAGATTGCCTACCAAGCGCTTGGTAAAGTAACGGAGGTCTTCCCGTGGAACTTCTGCCGATCAGCACGCCGCACTGCCGGATCGAGCGCGACGGTCATGTCGTCGTCGTCACCCTGAACCGGCCCGAGGCGAGGAACGCGCTCTCGTCGGACATGCTGGTCGGCCTGGCCGACGCCTGGGCCTACGTCTCCGGCGAGCCCGAGGTCCGCGTCGCCGTGCTGACCGGTGCGGACGGGACGTTCTGCGCGGGCGCCGACCTCAAGGCCATGGGCACTCCTTCGCAGGACCCCCGGGTCAGGGAGCGGGCCGCGGCCATCCCCGACTTCCACTGGAAGGGCCTGCTCCGCGATTCGGACGCGCTGCCGACCAAGCCGATCGTCTGCGCGGTCGAGGGATACGCCGTGGCCGGTGGCACCGAGTTGCTGGTCGGCACCGACCTGCGGGTGATCGCCGAGTCCGCCACCCTCGGCCTCTTCGAGGCCCGCCGCGCGCTGTTCCCGATGGGCGGCTCGGCGATCCGGCTCCCGCGCCAGATCCCGTACGCCTTCGCCATGGACATCCTGCTGACCGGCCGTGCCGTCACCGCGCAGGAGGCGCTGGGCATGGGCCTGGTCAACCGTGTCGTCCCCGACGGGCAGGCGCTGGCCGTCGCGCTGGAGATCGCCGCCCAGGTCGCCGAGTGCGGCCCGCTCGCCGTCCAGGCCATCCTGCGCACCTACCGCGAGACCCTGGGCATGCCCGAGGCCGAGGCGCTCAAGGTCTCCGACGGCATCGGCTGGCCGGTCATCGGCTCACAGGACGCCAAGGAGGGCTCCCGCGCCTTCCGCGAGAAGCGCCCGGCCGTCTACCGGGGCGAGTGAGACCGCCAGGCTCGGGAGGCCCCATACGGAAGAGGGGACGCCCGGCGGGCGCCCCCTCTCATCGGTTCATCGCGGGTTGTCGCGACTCAGCTCAGCTGAGCGCGTCCGCCAGGTCGCGAAGAGCCTTGATCAGCGCGGCCTGCGCGCTGTCGGCGGCGTCGAGCTGGTTGGAGACAGCCCTCAGCTGCGCCACGGCGGCGTTCTTCTGCGGGCCGTCCTTGAACTTCTCGGCCCGGTCGACGAACTTCCGCACGTTGTCGGCGGTGTTCTTCTTCATCGTGCCGGTACGCAGCGCCTGCGCGTAGTACGCCCGCACGACCTCGAAGCTCGGCGCCCACATCACCTTCGGCTGGGTCTGCGCGTTGAAGCCGTCGAAGCGCACCAGGGCCGCGGCGTCGACCTCGGCCTTGTCCAGGTGCTCGCTCGGCGTCAGCGCGAACGTGTCGAAGCCACGGGCCATCTCGCTGCCGTAGACGTGACCGTTGTAGTAGTACGCGGACCAGAACCCGCCGGTGAGCAGCGAGGTCGCGCTGACCGGGCCGCGGTCGAAGAAGGCGATCTCCTTCGGGTTGGCCGAGTCGGTGAAGTCGAAGGCCGAGATGCCGCCCTGGTACCAGGCCTGGACCATGATGTCGCGTCCGGGCACGGGGACGAGCGACCCGTTGTGGGCCACACAGTTCTCCTGGTTGACCTGAGGCACCGGGAGCTTGTAGTAGCTACGGAACTGCATCTTGCCGTCGACGATGTCGAAGATGGCGTTCGCGCCCCACGAGGGATCGTCGGTCGTCCGGCAGCGCGCACCGGTGCCGCCACCCCACTCGTCGGTGAAGACGATCTTCGTCCCGTCGTTGTTCAGGGTCGCCGAGTGCCAGTAGGCGAAGTTCGGGTCGGTGACCTCGTCCAGCCTGACCGGGTTGGCCGGATCGGAGATGTCGAGCAGCAGACCGTTACCGGCGCAGGCCGCCGCGGCCAGGCCGATCGCCGGGTAGGCGGTGATGTCGTGGCAGTGGGTCGTGACCGGCTGCGGCGACCAGGTCGAGCCGGACGGGTGCCGAGGCGCGGGCGGGGTGTTCTGCAGGCCGTTGATCGCACCGGTCTCCCGGTCGGCGAACAGGCGGGGCTGGCTCACGATCGCCGCGTTCTGCGGCGCGGCCAGCGGCACCTTGATGACGTCGATCCGCCACTGCGCGGTGTTCGGGTCCGTCGCGGCCCCGTTGACACAGCCGGCCAGCTCGCTGCCGGACCGGATGCTGGAGGTGCCCGAGACGTAGACGTAGAGGTTGTCCGGGTCGTTCTTGCCGGTCACCAGCGACAGGGTGTGCGATCCGCGGCAGGTCTGGACCGCGGCTACCTGCACCGGGTTCCGGACGTCGCTGACGTCGAAGACCCGGACACCCCGGAACCTGTCGGGGTTGACGGTGCCACTGGCGCCCTGGGTGCCACAGTCGAGCCGACCGCGCGTCTCCTCGACGGCCATGAACAGCAGGTTGCCGTGGACCGACACGTCACCCTGTCCACCCGGGCAGACCACCGAGGTGGTCAGGGTCGGGTTCGCAGGGGTGGAGATGTCATAGATGTTGAAACCATGGAAGTTGCCCACGAAGGCATGGTCGCCGCTGAACGCCATGTCCGAGTTGGCGTACGAAAGACTGCCGACGTTCGTCGGCTGGAAGAACCCCTCGGGCTTGTCGCGGTGTGCCTGAAGCTGCAGTCCGGCACCGGCCTCCTGTGCGTCCAGCCATCCGGCACCGAGACCGATCCGCGGATCGACGTCGGCCGCCACGGCCATGGCGGGCAACATCCCGACCACGACCGCCCCCGTAGCGATCACCACCCCTAGCTTGCTCAACTTGGCACGTCCCCAACGTGCCGCACGGCCCTCACTCATGGGTCGCTGCTCCTTATCTAGTGTTCCATTGACGTGACCCATCGCAGTGCGATAGGGGACCTCAAAGCCCATATCTATACAAGCATCCAAGATCAGCACGTCAGCATAGAAACAGTAACGGAGTGTCGAGAGATGTGCTATACCCTGCGATATCGATTGATTACGGACTTTCAGCACCAATAAGTCGAAAGCGGGTTTATATCATGTTCTCACCACCCCCGCTACGGCAAGTCATATCTCTTATTCTTGTCGTGACAATTCTCTCCGCCTGCACGTCCGAGAACCCCGAGCAGACCGCCGAACGCGCCCCCGTGGTCGTACAGCCGGGCGTCCCCGGAAAGTCAGGTCAGGTGCTCACCGGCAAGAAGCTGCCCCAACCCGAGGAGCAGCGGTACACCGAGGCCGACGTACGCTTCATGCAGGGGATGATCCCGCACCACGCGCAGGCCCTGGTGATGGCCGAACTCGTCCCCGCCCGCAGCACCCGCAAGGACCTGTCACTGCTCGCCAAGCGGATCAAGGCATCACAGCAGGACGAGATCCTGCTGATGCAGAACTGGCTCCGGGCACGCCTCAAGCAGGTGCCGAACGGATCCTCCGGCCACGCGCACGGCGGGATCATGCCCGGGATGCTCACCGAGGCGCAGCTCACCGAACTGGAGAAGGCGAGCGGTGCCGAGTTCGACAAGCTCTTCGTCCAGTTCATGATCCGCCACCACACGGGCGCGCTGAGCATGGTGGAGAAACTCTTCGCCGACGGCGGCGGCCAGGAGCCCGAGACCTACCGCTTCGCCACCGACGTCGACGCGGACCAGCGCATCGAGATCGACCGCATGCAACAACTCCTCGCCCAAATGGGCGGCACCCCACTCGACTGACCGTTCACCGACCGTCCCGAGAATCGTCGAATGCGGGTGACTCACCGCACCGCGGGAACAACGGCTACTCGGCGGTCTCCATGTGCGGGGCATTTCCCGCTCTCGCCCCGCGGCCGGTGGGTGAGTGAGCGCCGACGCGGGCCTCGCCGCCGCAGTGGCGGCAGATGACCAGCGCGTCGAGGGCCTCGCCGCAGGAGTGCCGCCAGCGGACCGGGGGGTCGTCGGGATGCAGGTGGCGGTCGCCCCACCTCATGAGCGTGATCAGGACGTCGCACAGTTCGACACCCGCGGGCGTGAGGTGGTATTCGAAGCGTACGGGGTGGTCGCTGTAGCGCTCCCGCCGGATGATCCCGGCCGCCTCCAGCTTGCGCAGCCGGGCGGTGAGGATGTCGCGGGAGGCTCCGGTGTTGAGCACGATGCCGTCGAACCGCCGCACGCCGTAGCTGAGTTCGCGGATCACCAGCAGGCTCCACCGCTCGCCGACCAGGTCCAGGGTGTCGGCGATGGAGCACTCGCGCGGCTGAGCCTCCTTTGGCATGCCGTGCAGTTTAGCCGCCGTTCTCACCGGACCCGGCCGGCCCATGGCTCAGAGCCTTCGATCCGTCACCAGGCGGAGCTGCCGGGCGGCACCCAGATGGTCCCCGTCGGGCCCCCAGGCGTCGATCCGCTCGTCGAGCCAGCCGTCGGCGCCCGCCTGATGTGTACGGGCGTGCAGGAGTACCCACGGCGACTCCGCCCGAGCGAGCCCGGCACCCGGCCGTACGGTGAACTCGACGGTGGGAATGGGCAGCAATTCCGGCAGGACCGCGGAGTAGGACGGCGCCAGCCCGTCCATCAGCAGGATCAGGCGATGCGCGTCCGGCGGCTCGGAGTCCTCCACCAGGCGGATCCAGGCGGTCAGCTCGGCATCGGCTCCGCCCGAATACGGACGGTTCGGCCCCACCGCACGGATCTCCATGGCCGTGGAGATGGCCACGAACCCGGGCGGGATCGTGAAGACCTCGCAGTCCTCCGGCCGCGGCGCGGCCGGTGCGACGGGCGAGACGACCGGCCAGGAGGCGCGGCCGGGAGACCCGAACATCGCCGAGGCGTCGACATGGACGCCCTGTCCCGTCGTCGCCCGGCCCGCGAGCG
The DNA here is from genome assembly GCF_040678965.1 of Streptosporangium sp. NPDC049248. Classification (NCBI taxonomy): domain Bacteria; kingdom Bacillati; phylum Actinomycetota; class Actinomycetes; order Streptosporangiales; family Streptosporangiaceae; genus Streptosporangium; species Streptosporangium sp. NPDC049248. Next base: position 741,689 of record NZ_JBFAQY010000001.1, on the reverse strand, counting down.
AGGAGAGCGTACGGCCGGAGCGCACCGGCGAGACCTCGACGCGGAACTCCCGGTAGAGGGGGCGGTGGTAGCGCGCCGTACTGCTCTGCAGCAGCGCACCCGGCACCTGCTCCCCCATCGCAGCCGTCAGCAGCGCGAGCGTCAGGCCACCGTGCACCCCACCGAAACCCCACAGCTGCTTTCCCGGATCGACAAGGTCGTCCACCGGTTTCCTGAGCAGGGCGGCGACTTCCGCGGTCACGAGTTCTCCCCTCCCGAACGACGACGTACGCACAGGCCTGCCACGGCGGCCGCCGCCGTGGCCAGCAGCGTGAGGTGCCAGCCGGCGTCGAACGCGTCGAGCGCCTCCGCCGTACCACGGGGCACGCCCAGTGCGGCGACCAGCATCGCGACACCGAGCACCGTGCCGACCTGCCGCGCCATGGTCACCACGCCGGAACCTGTCGAGAAGCTCCGCGGCGGGAGCGCGGTGACGGCGGCGCCGATCAGCGTGGGCAGGGTCAGGCCGACCCCGATGCCGGTGAGCAGCATGCCCGGCAGCATCCCTTGGGCGTATCCGGCATCCGGCGTCAGCCGCCAGACCCACCAGGCGATACCGCCGGCGAAGAACACGCACCCGGCCACCGCGATCGGGCCCGCGCCCACCCGCCGCACGATCGGACCCGCGCCGATGGCCAGTGCCGGCACCATGATCGGCCCCGGCGCGATGGCCAGGCCGGTGCGGAGTGCGGACCAGTGCCAGATCTGCTCACACCACAGGACCACCGAGAGCAGCATCGCCGCGAAGGCCACCGCGAAGAGGACGTTCGCCACGGTCGCCGGGCCGAAACCGGGGACGCGGAGCAGTGGCAACGGCAGCACCGGCGACGGATGGCGCCCCGACCGGTACACGAACCAGGCGAACAGCAGCGCGGCGACCGCCAGCGTCCCGGCGACCCCGCCGGGGCCCCAGTCGTCCCCCTTGACCAGGCCGAGGGCGAGGAGGGCGATCGCGGCGGTGAGGAGGGCCGCCCCCGGCAGATCCGGGCGCGCCGTGTCGGCCCGGCCCCCGCCTGCCGTCCGCGGAAGTACCCGCGGTCCCGCGACCAGGACGGCGACACCGATCGGCACGTTCACCAGGAACACCCAGCGCCAGTCGAACTGGGTCAGCACCCCGCCCACGACGGGACCGAGCGCGGCGGCAAGTCCGCTGATCGCCGTCCAGGCGCGGACCATCGAACCGCGCCGCTCGGGTGGGGCCGAGGCCAGCAGCAGTCCCAGCGAGGCGGGCATCAGCAGGGCCGCCCCGGCCGCCTGCGCCACCCGGGCCGCCACCAGCGTCCAGACTCCCGGCGCCACCGCGCACAGCACCGAGGCCACGGTGAAGACGGCGATGCCGACGAGGTAGGCGCGCCTGGGCCCGGTACGGTCCGCGAGGTTCCCCGCGGGCACGAGCAGTGCGGCGAAGACCACCGCGTAGGCGTTGAGAACCCACGACAGCGACGACAGCGAGGCGTCGGCGAAGTGCCCGCCGATCTGGGGCAGCGCGACGTTGACGACGAAGACGTCCAGGTTGGACATCGCCACCCCCGCCGCGACAACGGCGAAGACCACACCGAGCCTGGGCCGGGCAGGGATCTCAGGAGGTACGACGGTCCGGGTATCCGGTGAGTTCACGATTCTCCCATAGGGTTGGATTTTCCAACTAACCCAACGGGAGGACCGTAACAGCAGTCAGTTTGAAAAAACAACCCTCCACTCACGAGCGGCGGCCGCCCCGGGGGATGACGCCTACCGGCGGCGTTCGGGCGGACTGGTGACCCGCACCTGGTGTCCTGGCTCCCACGCTTGGCAGTCGCCGGGAATCCCACCGGCTCCCGGAACGAGAGAGCGGACCGATAGGGCGGACGACTCGGAGAACCCGCCGTTCCCGACCGGTGGACAGCCGGGCACGGCGGCCGTGGAGGTGCTGAGGCAGGCCGTTCTCGCCGGGGACTCGCGCGGAAGACGCAGATCCGCACCGCGGCCATGTCGGCGCCGGCGGTCGATCACCTGGCCGTGCCCGAGGCCGGGCGACTCGTGGTCGCGGGCGGCGGGCAAGGAGGTCGGCGAGGCGCCGTCCCGCTTCGTGTGGACCCGCGTCCGGGCCGGTCGGCCGCCCTCGCGGAGCCTGCCCGGCGGATGGATTCCCGCCGGACGAAGGTCCCCGCGGATTCCTCCGGGACCCGGCTGGATAGGCTTCGGCCAAGCCGTTCGCGAGCGGATCGGCCCCGGTCGGGCCGACGGCGATCCGGGAGGTCCCATGACATACGACGTGACAGCCGTACGGGCGTGTTTCCCCGCCCTCGACGAGGGCGCGGCTCACTTCGACGGGCCGGGAGGCTCGCAGGTTCCCGAGCAGGTGGCGGACGCCGTGGCCGGCGTCCTGCGGGCCGCCGTCGCCAACCGCGGTGCCGGAACCGTCGCCGAGCGCCGGGCCGACCGCATCGTGGCCGAGGCACGCCAGGCGATGGCCGACCTGCTCGGCGGCACGCCGACCGGCGTCGTGTTCGGCCGGAGCATGACGCAGCTCACCTACGACATGGCCCGCACGCTCGCCAAGGAATGGCGTCCCGGTGACGAGGTCGTGGTCACCAGGCTGGACCACGACGCGAACATCCGCCCGTGGGTGCAGACCGCCGAGGCGCACGGGGTCACCGTCCGCTGGGCCGACTTCGATCCGGAGCGCGGCGAGCTGGACGTCACCGCGATCGCCGGCCTGCTCACCGAGCGCACCCGGCTGGTGGCCGTCACCGCCGCGTCGAACCTGCTGGGCAGCCGGCCGGACATTCCGGCGATCGCCGAGCGGGTACACGCGGCCGGAGCGCTGCTCTACGTAGACGGCGTGCACCTGACGCCGCACAGCCCGGTCGACCTCCAAGGGCTCGGCGCCGACTTCTACGCCTGCTCGCCGTACAAGTTCCTCGGCCCGCACCTGGGCGTGCTCGCCGCCGCCCCCGCGCTACTGGAGACCCTCCGCCCGGACAAGCTGTCGCCCTCCAGCGACGCGGTGCCGGAACGCTTCGAGCTGGGCACCCTCCCCTACGAGCTGCTCGCCGGCACGACGGCGGCGATCGACTTCCTCGCCGGCCTGGTACCGGGCCCGGGCACCCGGCGCGAACGCCTGACCCGCTCGATGGCCGCGCTGGAGCGGCACGAGGAGGCCATGCTCGGGCGGCTCGACGCGGGCCTGGCCGAGATCGGCGGGGTGACCTCGTACGGCGCGGCCGCACGCAGGCGGACCCCCACGACGCTCTTCTCCATCGACCGCGTCAGGCCCGCCGACGCCTACCTGTCCCTGGCCGAACGCGGCGTCAACGCGCCCGCCGGCCACTTCTACGCGTTGGAGTGCTCCCGCCACCTGGGCCTCGGCGACACCGGCGCCATCCGCGCCGGAATCGCGCCCTATACCGACGAGTCCGACGTGGACCGGCTACTGAAGGGCATCCGCGAGCTGGCCGGGCAGGACTGAATCCGCCGCGTGAAGGTCCCCCTTCACCGCTCTCAGGGAAGCCGGCCGATCTCGAAGTCGTCGAAGTACGCCCGGGTCTCCGTAGAATCCCCTGGCCGCTTTCCCACGGTGAGCCCGAACCGGGGTCTTCCTTTGGCCCCGCGCGCGTCCTCGTCCACGGTCTCGGCCACGAGACGGTCGTCCACCCAGAGCGCCAGGCGCACCTCGCCCCCGTCCCGGGAGCACTCGGCCCGGAGCGTCGCCTTCTCCTTGGAGAAGGCGGGCGCGAGGAGGTCGGACGTCATGTCCCACGCGGTCGCGCTGGTGCTCTTGCGGATCCTTGCACGTCCGTCCGGACGGATCTCCAGGGTGTAGTAGTGAAGGTGCTCGTCGTCGAGCTTGTAGTCACAGGAGATCCCGGTCCAGGCGTTCCAGGGTGTTCCGTCGGTGATGTTGATCCGAACGGTGACCAGCGCGCGCTCGGGGGGCTCCGCGTTGACGGGCGCATCAGTCCAGCGGTCGCTGTTGGAGATGTCGGTGGCCAGCGTGTAGCGGCCGTCTCCGGTGTACCCGCGGGATGTGTCCACCCGGGTTCCGTCGTTGGGCCAGCCGGACTTGTCATTGCCGAAGTCGTCCCGGTACAGCACGTCGGCGCTCACGGGCGGGTCCTGGGGGAGCGCACGGATCCCGATTACGGCGGCCACCGCCAGCAGGAGGGCACCGGCCATCGCACCGCCCACGACCACCGGACGCTGCCGGAACCACGGCGGTGTCCGGCTCGCTTCCCGCTCCGCCGGATCCGTCGCCCGCACGGTCGGCGGGAGCAGGCCGAAGAGGTTCAGCCGCAGCGTGCCCGCCAGTTTGGCGGTGTCCTCCGCGTCGTTCCGTCCGACCAGGCCGGACAGCAGGTTCTGGGCGGTCGGCCGGGCCGCAGGGTCCTTGTCGAGTGCGGCCTTCACCAGATCACGCAGGTCTGGATCGAGGTCCTCCAGGTCCGGGGTGTGGTTCATGACCCGGTAGAGCGCCTCGGGCATGTTCCGGGCGGCGAAGGGAGACTTCCCCGTCGCGGCGGCGACCACTACGCAGCCCCAGGCGAAGATGTCGGCGGGCGGGCCCGACGTTCCTCCGGAGAACCGCTCGGGAGCCATATAGTCGGGGGTGCCGATGACGTGGCCTGTCGAGGTCTGCCCGCCGTTCGCGTCCAGGGCACGGGCGATGCCGAAGTCGATCACCTTGGGGCCCAGCGGTGACAGCAGCACGTTGGCGGGCTTGAGGTCACGGTGCATGATTCCCGCGCCGTGGATCGCGGTGAGCGCGAGCGCCACCCCGACGGCCAGCGCCTCCAGGTTGGCCCCGCTCAGCGTGCCGTGGTCGCGCAGCACGCGGGCGAGGTCGGGGCCGGCGACGTACTCCGTCACGACCCAGAGCGGCTCACCCTCCAGCCGGGCGTCCAGGACCGGAGCAGTGCAGAACCGGCTGACCTTCCGCGCCGCGGCCACCTCGTTCCTGAACCGCGCCACGAACTCCGGGTCGGCGGCCAGATTCGTGTTGATCACCTTGATCGCTACCGGCCCTGACGGCCCCTCGGCGAGGTAGACCGTGCCCATCCCGCCCCTGCCCAGGCGTCCGGCGATGCGATAGGGACCGAGCGCGATCGGGTCGGCGGGTTCAAGACCGAGCACGGGGGGAAGTCCGTATGCCGTCACAGCGGATGATCCTAGATGAATAGGTCCGATGTGATCAGTGGTCTTAAGCGATCAACGAGCGTGTGACCGGGGCTCCGGTCTTGCGGCTGGAAGCAGCGCCCCGCGCCACGGACGTCCTGGTCGCGACCCCAAGCAGCGGGCAAGTTCGGCCCGGTGACGATGGACGACCCATAGGCGCGGCCATCCGCGCACCATCTCCTGGGCAGGAGCCTCAGAGGCCGATCGCTCCGGGTGTTTCGGGGAAGGATCTCAGCATGTCAGTTGAGTTGAACCACACCATCGTGGCGGCCCGGGACAAGAAGGCGTCCGCCGAGTTCCTGGCGGGCGTCCTGGGCCTTGAGGTCGGGGCCCCCTACGGGCCCTTCATCCCGGTGGCGACCGGCAACGGCGTCACCCTGGACTTCGCCGACAGCCACGAGGAACAGATCACCGCCCAGCACTACGCCTTCCTGGTCTCCGAGCAGGAGTTCGACGCCATCTTCGGACGGATCCAGCAGGCCGGCATCACCTACTACGCCGACCCCTTCCACCGGCAGGCCGGGCAGATCAACCACCACGACGGCGGCCGAGGCCTCTACTTCGAGGACCCGAACCGGCACAACCTGGAAATAATCACCCGCCCCTACGGCAGCGGCGGATGACACGAAGGCACCGACCCCACCACGAGACCTTGCTCCGGCCCTACAGCGCACCGCGGGCAACCCTGCGCTCCTTTCGGAAACGACGCTTCAGCTACGGCGATTCACGCTGAGCGATCTCGTACGGATCGCTTCAGCCGTACGGAGAACACCGGACGATCCGAAAGGGAGCGACTACGGTCCGCTCCGGTACGGCGGGACCGGATGGCGCGGAGGTGGGTGGGTGTTCCGGGCGGCGTATAAAATCCCGAAACCACCGCGCCCGCCAGGCCGAAGGCCTGAGAACACCAGACGGCAACTGAGACGGCCGCCCGGAACACCCACCCACCGGAGCGCGCACACCCGACCGGCCAACTCATCGCTCCCCGCGCCCGGCGCGCGCGACGGTCAGCTGAACGCGGGTGACGCCGAGGGATCGACCAGGCCCCTCGAACGAACCAGGTAGAGCGGAACCACGCCGAGCGGCACGCGTGGACGTGAGAGTCACCGGAGTCCGTTCTACGATGCGAGAAAAGCGGAACGCCGCCCCCCGCGCACCATGAGATGGCGCGTGCCGTTCCGCCGAGACCGGGCACATGACGAGACCCCCGGCAGAACCTCGACAGCGGAGAGCAGGGGCAACGGTGCGCACTTCTGACGGCCCGTCGGGGAACGGCGGGAAACGGAGCGAGACCGCCTCCTCCGCGCTCAGTTCCACCGTTCTGCTGTACTGGCTCCTCGGCCTCACCGTGCTTCTCGTGGTGTCCGGCTACCTGAGCGACAGAGAGAGCCGGCTGGTCCCCTTCCTCATCATCCTGCCCGCCTTCGTCGCCGGGGTGGGGACGGTGCGGCAGACCCTCCTCACCGCCGGATGGGTCGTCCTCGTCGTTATCGGCTCGGTGCTCTACCACCCGTTGCAGACGGCCGCCAACCTGTCACTGATCGCCTTCTCCATCGTGCTCGGCGGGTTGAGCGTCGCGGGGTGCCGGTGGCGGATCCGCAAGAACGAGGAGATCGCCCGGCTGCGCTCGGCGTCGGCGGCCCTGCAACGGCAGATCCTGCGTCCGCTGCCGTTGCTCACCGACCAGCTCCTGGTCGACGGGCTGTACGAGCCCGCGGAGGAGGACAGCATGGTCGGCGGCGACGTCTACGAGGTGGTGGCCTCGCCGTACGGCAGCCGGGTGCTCATCGCCGACGTCCAGGGCAAGGGCCTGCCCGCCATCGGCACCGCCTTCGCGGTGCTGGGCGCCTTCCGGGAGGCGGCCTTCCGGGAGCCGGCTCTCCCCGCGGTGGTGGACGCCCTGGAGAACGCCGTGCTGCGGCACAACGCCTTCGCGAAGCAGACCGGCGACCCCGAACGCTTCGTCACCGCCCTCGTGCTGAGCGTCGACAGCGGGTACAAGGCCCAGGCCGTCAACTGCGGCCATGTTCCGCTGTACATCCTGTACGGCGAGCGGACCGGCCCGGTTCTCTTCCGTGATCCGGGCGTCCCCCTGGGGCTGGGCTCCCTCGCCTCGGAACCACGTGCCGTCGAATGGTTCGACTTCCCTCCCGGCGCGACCCTGCTGCTCTGCACGGACGGCGTCACCGAGGCCCGTGACCCGTCCGGCGCCTTCTACCCCCTGGAGGAGCACCTGGCCCACTGGCATGACGCCTCCCCCGAGCAGGTGGTCAGGGCCCTGCGCGCCGAACTGCTCCGGCACACCCTGGGCAACCTCCGCGACGACCTCGCCGTACTGGCCGTCCGCCGCGACCACTCGCTGACCACGGGCACGTGACACGGCACGCTAGTCCCCGGTCAGCCGACCCAGTCGCTCGGTGGCCTCGATGTACTCCTCCACCAGCCCGAACACCACGTCCTTGGTCGACCGTACCTGGTTCATGGTCCCGATGATCTGACCCGCCGGGAAGGTGGCCAGCTCGGCGGCGTCGGAGCGGGCGATGCGGCGGAGCGCGTCGGAGATCAGCATGAACTGCAGCGGCATCGGCAGGGTGCCGGGCGAGTCGGGCGCCTCCCAGGCGTCGGTCCACTCGTTCCTGAGCAGCCGGGCGGGCTTGCCCGTCCACGAGCGGGAGCGCACGGTGTCGCGTGAGGTGGCCTCCAGGATGCGCTGCTTGGCCATCGCGGGGGTGTCGGCCTCCTCGACGGCGAGCCAGATGGAACCGGTCCACACCCCCTCGGCTCCGAGCGCCATGCCCGCCGCCATCTGGCGGCCGTTGCCGATGCCTCCCGCGGCCAGTACGGGCACGTCCACCGCGTCCACCACCTGCGGGATGAGCACCATCGTGGAGATCTCCCCGGTGTGCCCGCCCGCCTCGGTGCCCTGCGCGACGACGATGTCCACGCCGACCTCGACCTGCTTGACCGCGTGCCTGGGGGTGGACGCCAGCGCCGCCACCTTCACGCCCTTGGCGTGCGCCAGCTCGACCACGTCGGCGGGCGGCGGGCCGAGGGCGTTGGCCAGCAGCGCGATCGGGTGCCGCAGCGCCACCTCGACCTGCGGCCTGGCGGTGGCGTCGGTCCAGCCGAGCAGGGCCCGGCCGGCCTCCTCGCCGGACAGCGGGCCGACGCCGTGCGAGGTCAGCAGGTTGTCGACGAACGCGCGGTGCCCCTCGGGGATCATCCCCTGGAGCCGTCCCAGCAGATCCTCGGGCGAGTCGACGCCCAGGTCGGCTCCCGCGTAGGAGGCGGGCATGACCACGTCGACGCCGTACGGCTTGCCGTCGACGTGGTCGTCGATCCACTTGAGCTCCATCTCGAGCTCTTCCGGGGTGAAGTAGAGCGCGCCGAGCACGCCCATCCCGCCGGCGCGACTGACCTCGACGACGACGTCCCGGCAGTGGCTGAAGGCGAATATCGGAAGTTCGATCCCGAGCATGTCCGTGACACGTGTCCGCATGCGCCCACGGTACGACCCGCCCCCAACAAACTGCAACGTGTTCTAGTCTAGAATGTTTCGTCGGTATTGTTAGGAAACCAAAACAATGCCGGGAAAGCACAACGAGAACCTGTTTCACCGAGGCATTCGGCGCCAGATCGCGCGCGGCAGCACGCGCATCACCGCGAAGAACACCCGCAGCCTGCCGGGAACCCAGACGACCTCGGCGTCGACGCGCAACCCGGCGATCACCGCGTCGGCGACCTGGCCCGGAGTGGACGACATCGGCGCGGGAGACATCCCCTCGGTCATCCTGCCGATCACGAAACCAGGCCGGACCACCATCACCCGGGCACCCGATCCGTGCAGGGCGTCGCCCAGCCCCTGCGCGAACCCGTCCAGGCCCGCCTTGGCCGAGCCGTACACGAAGTTGGCCCGGCGCACCCGTACCCCGGCCACCGAGGAGAGCACCACCAGCGTGCCGTGGCCCTGCTCGCGCAGCCGCCGCGCGGCGAAGAGCCCGGCGGACACGTGCCCGCCGTAGTTGACCGCGACCGCCTCGGCGGCGGCCACCGGATCGGCGTCGTAGGTCCGCTGGCTGCCCAGCACGCCGAAGGCGGGGATGACCACGTCCAGGTCGCCGACCAGCTTCGCGGCGGCCTCGATCACCTCGCCGTGCGTCTCGGGCCGGGAGGCGTCGAAGTCCAGCAGGTGCACCTCGGCGGCCCCGATCACCGGGGGCGGTCCGGCGGTGGCGTCACGGGCGGCGAGCACGACCTGGCGGGCACCGTCGCGGACCAGCCGCTCGACGATCGCCAGCCCGATCTCGCTGCGCCCGCCCAGCAGCAGCACGGTGTCCACCGTGCCCAGGGCGTTCTTCATCCGACCAACCTCCTCATCGGCGTCCCGGAACCGGTTCTCACAGGGAGAGTCTTCTCGCCAGGTCCGAGCGGAACACCCCGCCCGGATCCACCTCGTCACGGACCGCCCGCCACTCCGCCAGCCGGGGGTACATCGCGGCCATCGTCTCGGCCGACATCCGCGAGTCCTTGGCCAGGTAGATCCGCCCGCCCGCCCCGGCCACCCAGCCGTCGAACTCGCGCAGCAGCCCGGCCAGCCCTCGCCGGCCGGCGGGGATGTCCAGGGCGAGCGTCCAGCCGGGAGCCGGGAACGACAGCATCCCCGGCGTGCCGGGCCCGAACCGCTTGAGCACCGTGAGGAAGGAGACCACCCCGAGAGCCGACAGCCGCGAGACGATCCGCCGCAGCGTCGCCTCCTCGCCGAACGGCACCAGGAACTGGTACTGGACGAAGCCGTGCGAGCCGTAGACCCGGTTCCAGCCGTCCACCGAGTCCAGCGGGTGGAAGAACGGCGCGAGCCCCTGGATGAGACCGGTGCCGGGGCGCGACTTCCGGTACCAGGCCTCGTTGAAGGCCCGTACGGTCACCTGGTTGAGCAGCCCGTTCGGCGCCCAGGCGGGGGCCCTCACCACGGAACCGGGAGCGAACGCCAGCGGGTCGGCGCCGCGCGGCAGCTCGTCGCGGGTCGCGTGGTCTCCCCTGGTGAGCACGCTGCGGCCCATCCGGGCGCCCGCGGCGAGCAGGTCGATCCAGGCGACCGTGTAGCGGTAACGGTGATCGGTGGCCGCCATCGTCTCCAGCGTGTGGTCCAGGTCCCGGGTGCGCGTCACGTCCACCCGTACCCGGGAGGTCTCGATCGGCAGGCACTGGAACACCGCCTCGGTGATCACACCGGTGAGCCCCATCCCGCCGACCGTGGCCCAGAACAGGTCGTCGCCCGGTGCCAGCGTACGGCCGACGCCGTCGGCCGTGACGAGGGTGAGGGAGCGCAGGTGGGCGCCGAAGGAGGAGTCGGCGTGGTGGTTCTTGCCGTGCACGTCGGCCGCCACGGCCCCGCCGACCGTCACGTACCTGGTGCCCGGGGTGACCGGGACGAACCAGCCCAGGGGCACCAGGGCGGTCATCAGATCGTGCAGGCTCAGCCCGCCGGCGGCGGTGACCAGGCCGGTCGTCCCGTCCAGGGACCACGAGGTCAGCGCGGTGCAGTCGAGGACCAGGCCGCCGGAGTTCTGCGCGGCGTCGCCGTAGGAACGGCCGAGTCCCCGGACCGCGACGCCCCGGCCCGGTGCCCGCCGTACCAGCTCGGCGACCTCCTCGGCGGAGTGGGGCCTGGCCAGCCGCGCGGGGGTCGGCGCGGTACGGCCCCAGCCGGTCAGGAAGGTCATCGAACCTCCTTGAGCGTGCAGAACTCGGGCCTCGGCCCCGGGCAGGAGGTCAAGGCAGGTAGATCCCGAAGGCGAGCGAGACGAGCAGGAGCGCGACGAACACCTGCGTGGGCCGGTCGCGCAGGGCGAGTTCCTCGGGCTCCTCCCCCACGCCCCGGTCCACCAGCAGATTGTGCCGCAGCACGATGAGCAGGAAGGGCACGATGCTGATCCCGTAGAACGGGCCGGGGTGGTCGTTGAGCGCCCACAGGCAGTAGGTCACGATCATGGCGCCTGACGACATCAGCCGGACGCCGGACAGATAGCCGGGAGTGTAGGCGGCCAGGATGGCGCGGGTGGAGTTGCCGCCGCCGGCGGCGCGCAGCTCGGCCTCCCGCTTGCCCGCCACGAGCTGGAGCGAGCCGAGCGAGATCACCACAAGGAACCAGCTCGTCACCGGCACGTCCACGGCGACCGCCCCGGCGAAGGCGCGGATCACGTGGCAGCCCGCGACCGCGACCAGGTCCACCACCACCTCGTGCTTCAGCCAGTAGGTGTAGGCGAAGGTCAGCACCAGGTATCCGACGACCACGGCCGGCAGCCGCCAGTCACCCGACAGCGCGGCGAACACCGGGGCGAGCACGACGAGCAGGACTCCGACGGTCCATGCGAGCCGTACCGAGACCAGACCGGCGGCGATGGGGCGGTGGCGCTTGCGCGGGTGGCGGCGGTCGGCCTCGACGTCGGCGGCGTCGTTGAGCAGGTAGGTGCCGCCGGCGGCCAGGCAGAACGCCAAGAAGGCGATCAGCGCGCCGAGCAGGCCCTGGACGGTCCCCAGTACGCCGGCCGCCGCCGGGGCCGCGAACACCAGGGCGTTCTTCAGCCACTGGCGCGGGCGGCAGGCCCGGACGAGGGCGACGGGCGAGAAGCGCCGGGCGCCCGCTTCCGGAGCGCCGGGGGAGGTGGGCTCCGGCGCGGCCAGAGCGGCCGCCGGCGGATTCGCCGACGGCCACGTGGCAGGCGCTTTCTCGTTCACCGGATCCTTACTCGCCAGGATCCGGTCGCCGGAGCTCACCGCATTCCGATCGTCAGCCCCGGCCGGTCCTGCGGACCAGGAGGAATCCGGTGACCAGCAGGGCGAGGCCCACCAGCAGCAGGATCACCGGGATCGTCACCTTGAGCAGGGTGATCTGGCTCTTGCCCTCGGTGGCGTTGCGCACCAGCTCGTCGACGGTCTGCGGGGTCATCTTGGCCGTCGCCGCGAAGGCGATGATGCTGTGGGCGCCGTCCTGGGTCCTCAGCACGTCGTTGCGCTGCTGCTCCTGCTTGACCGGCGAGCCGGTGACCGGCTCGATCCAGTAGGTGTTCTTGCCCTCGTAGAACCGGTCCACCTGGACGTCGCCGGTCACGTCCGTCACGCCCATGATCGAGGCGGGGACGGTGCGGGTCTCGGTCTTCGTCTCCGGAGCCACCTGCTCGAACTTGTACGCCGGCAGGCCGTTGACGTCCTCCTCGCCGACGAACGTGGCGTCGAAGGCCATGCCCGCGGTGGAGTTGAAGACCTTGTAGGTCTTCTTCTCGACGTCGAAGGGGAACTTGTAGATCTGGCCTTCGAGCTTGCTGGGCTTCTTGTCGATGTTCACCGCGCAGCAGTTGATGCCCTCGCCGGTGTACTTGTTGAAAGCGCTGCGCCGCTCGCCGAGCGAGATACCCGGGTTACCGTTCGTCGCGTCGTTGACCGCGGTGAACTCGTCCCAGACGACCCGGTCGCCCTGGGACTGGGACACATCCCCACGGGTGGTGACGGTGATGGCGAGGTCGCCGGTCATCACCTTGAGGTCCTTGGCGCTGAAGTACTGTGCGCCGGTGGCCTCCAGCTTACTGATCCCGTACTGGGCGGCCGGGGCCGCGATCAGGCTGCCGCCGATCTGGAAACGCACCAGCGGCGCGAGCACGATGAGGAACGCCCCGACGGCTAACAGGATTACTCCGACGACCCGACGCATCTACCCTCCTGGGGGATTACAGCATGGGGGGTTTGGGGGGAAATATGTGGATTGACAAGGCTACTGACCAGTATGTTAGGTGCAGGGAGTGATCGACGTCACCGGGGGATGCGGAAAAGTGACCGAAACAAGTTCTAGATCGGAACGGCTCTCTCCGCAGGCTCCATCCAAAATAGTCGGTCATCTGGACACTCTGGACGGCGTGCGCGCCGTCGCCTCGCTCGCGGTGCTCGTCTTCCACGTCGCGAGCGAGTCCGGTGCCGCGCTCCGCGAGGGTTTCACCGGCGCGCTGCTCTCCCGCGGCGACGTGGCGGTGCCGATCTTCTTCGCGCTCTCCGGACTGCTGCTCTACCGGCCCTACGCGGCCGCGCTGCTGTGCCGGACCCCCGCCGTCCACACCCTCGCCTACCTGTGGAAGCGGGCGGTGCGCATCCTGCCCGCCTACTGGCTGGTGGTCGTGGTGGCCATGTTCATCTGGTCACGCGACCACACCTCCGACGCCTGGAGCTGGCTGACGCTGCTGACCCTCAACCAGAACTACGTCACCGAGGCCTGGTGGTTCGGCCTGGGGCCCAAGGGCCTGGCCCAGATGTGGAGCCTCTCGGTCGAGGTGGCCTTCTACGTCCTGCTCCCCCTGCTCGCGGCGGGCCTGGCCGCCTTCGCCCGGCGCGGCGGAGCGGACGTGCACCGGCGGGCCCGGCGGCTGCTGGCGGGCCTGGGCGCGCTGATCGCGCTCTCCTACGTCTGGACGCTGCTGACCTACTACCCGGAGTACCGTCCCTTCCTGAACAGCTGGCCGCCCCGCTCGATGATCTTCTTCGCGGTGGGGATGGCGCTGGCCGTGGTGCTGGCCTGGATACGCGCCACCCCGGACGCCGACTCCCCCGCCCGGCGTTTCGAACGGGCGGTGTGGGCCTCCCCCGGCTCGTGGTGGCTGGTCGCCGCCCTGGCGTACGCCGTCGCCGCCTCCCCCGTGACCGGAACCCGCTTCCTCGGCATCGACGGCGTCTGGTCGGGCCTGTTCGAGCTGACCCTCTACGCGATCGTGGCCCTGTGCCTGCTCGTCCCGGCCACACTGCCGCCGCCGGGCGACTCACCGGTGAAGGTCCTGCTCGCCAACCCGGTGATGAGCTTCCTCGGCCGCATCTCCTACGGCGTCTTCCTCTGGCAGTTCGTGGCCATCTACCTGTGGTACGGCTTCACCGAGCAGCAGCAGTTCTCCGGCAACTTCCTGGGCAACCTGGTGCCCGTCACCGTCATGACGCTCGTGATGGCCACCCTGACCTACCGGTTCGTGGAACAGCCCGCCCAGCGCCTCAACCGCCTCATGCGCCCGCCCCTCCGCCCAGAACCGGCCGAGGGATCGGAGCGGCGCCCCTAGGGCTAGGAGGGCTGCCCGCCCTGGGGGACCGGGGCCCCGAGGGCGACACCGGTCAGGCAGAGCGGGGCCGTCGGGTCGTTCATCACGATGTTCATGCCCCTGCTCACCCCGGTCACCGGGAAGTGGACGAGCCCGCCCGAGGTCTCCTTCAGGCTGAGCACGATCCGTTCCTCACCGACCTCCACGGTCACCGAGACCGGCCGATCGGAGATGTAGGCCAGCGCGCCCGCGGTGGCCTTCCCCCCGAAGGAGATCGCGTCGGGGAAGAACGCGGTGCCGTCCAGGGTCGGCATGCACCGCTCGCCCTCGCCCCGGGCGGCGAAGAAGCCGAAGACGCTCATCGGCACCAGCTTGCCGTCCTTGTCGAAGACCCGCGCCTCCTCGGACGGTTCCGGATGCGTCATCCTGACCCGTATGGCCGGGCGGGCCAGCGGAGCGAGCAGGTGGCTGCTGAGCCGCCGTTCACCGTTCACCGGCAGCACGATGTCGTCGGGGAGCGGGGTCGGATAGATCACCACGTTCTCCGGCGCCGCGGCGAGCTGTTCCCTCGCCGTTTCCAGGTAGGCCCGGACCCGGTCGCCGGTGAGGGTGTCCCGATAGGCCCCGATCGAGACCATCGACAGGATGAGGTAGGCGCCCGAGGTCAATCCCGCGACCAGGGAGAGCGAGGACGGTGCGGGCAGCGCGCGCCGGTAGGCACCGCTCTCCCCCTCGACCGGCAGCAGGGCGAGCCCCAGACAGATCGCCAGGATCACGACGGCGTCGGCGACGTAACGGGTCTCCAGGCCCACCAGTGACGTGTAGCTGCCCCGGGCGATCACCGTGGGGACGGCGTCGGCGAGCAGCAGGTAGCCGGCCAGGACGATCCAGGCCCGCAGTGCGCGGCGCCGGTGGAGGACGGTGACCACCAGCAGGGTCGCCAGGATCACCCAGGAGCCGATGACGAGGGCGTCGGAGGGCTCGGCCAGACCGCCGACCGCGGTCGGCGACCAGTCGATCGGGCCACCGATCGCCCCGCTGGGGAACGTCCGGCCCAGCAGGAGCGAGAGCAGTTCGGTGGTCACGTCGGGATCGGGCATCGACGCGCCCTCTCCCGGCGCGGTGCCCCTCCTGGCGAGGTAGAGGACCGTATAGGCGGCGAGCGCCAGCACGTGCGCCGACCAGAGCCGCCAGTGCCGCCGTACCTCGCCGAACGCCGAGGCGATCCAGCCCGTCTCCCTCTCTCGCAGAAAGGCCGTGGTCAGGGCGAAGAGCAGGAACGTGACGAAGACCCCCTTGGTACTGAAGGCCATCCCGACCCCGCACCACGCCAGCGCACGCCAGCCGTACCGGCCGCCCTCGCCCCGGCTGAAGCGGAGCTGGTCGGTCAGCGCGAGGACGAGGACGAGCTGGAGCGGGACCGCGTTGATGGCGGCCGCCCACCAGCCGAACGCCGGGATCGCCAGCGGGGAGAACAGGATCAGGATCAGCAGCGGCAGGATCGCCGGCCGGGTGCCGAACAGGTTCCGCAGCAGCCGGAGCGCCAGCACGCTGAACAGCGCCTGCGCGACGAACGTGACCCCGGCCACCAGCAGCCAGTCGTAGGGCGCGATGCGCGAGAGCACCCAGGTCAGCGCGAGGGCGCCGGGCATGAAGTGGCCCTTGTGCACCCGGGTCACGAAGTCGAGGGTGAGGTCGCTCCGGTAGGCGTCGCCGACGAAGAGCAGGTCGTCCTCGACGAAGTAGGAGTCACGCAGGATCAGCAGCCGCAGCACCAGCGATGCCACGATGAGCAGGGCGGCGCCGAGCAGCACCGGGCTGCGGAGGGCCGCCAGCCAGCCGGGCAGCACGATCCGCAGCGCCGGTGGCTCCGGCCGCTCCGGCCGTTCTGTCTCCGTGGCCTCCACTGGCCCTCCCCTGCTGATCCCCGTGTTCCGGCGGAACACCCTACGATCGTGAAAAGTTCGCTGGCGATGCGGTGTTATGCTCCGCCCCACCTGGTTTGTTCTACTCCGTAGAGGAGCAGCGTTGGAGACCCACCCGGCATCGTTCCGTGCCACCCTGGGCCGGTCTGTCGCCCTGCTCAGCGGTTTCCGCAAGGAGCAGAGCGACCCGGACTTCTTCTACGGCATGCTGGCCAGGGACACGGTGGCCCAGCTCGCCTCCTACACCGAACTGGACGGCGCGCTCGTCGCGGACGTCGGCGGCGGCCCCGGCTACTTCACGGACGTGCTGCGCTCCGTGGGCGCCCGGCCGGTCTGCGTGGACTGCGACGCGGGCGAGATGATGGCCCGCCAGGGCGCCGCTCCGGAGGGCGCCGTGCTGGGCAGCGCGCTCGACCTGCCGCTGGCGACCGGCTCGGTGGACGTCTGCTTCTCCTCCAACGTGCTGGAGCATGTGCCGGAACCGTGGCGGATGGCCGACGAGATGGTCAGGGTGACCCGTCCCGGTGGCGTGATCTATCTGTCCTTCACCAACTGGCTCTCGCCCTGGGGCGGCCACGAGACCTCGCCCTGGCACTATCTCGGCGGCCACCGCGCCGCCGAACGCTACACCCGCAGGTACGGTAAGCCGCCCAAGAACCGCTACGGCGAGAGCCTCTACCCGGTCTCGATCGGCGCGGCGCTGCGCTGGGCGAGACGGCAGCCGGACGCCACGGTCCTGGACGCCCTGCCCCGCTACCACCCGCGCTGGGCGACCCCGGTGATCCGCGTTCCCGGGCTGCGCGAGATCGTGAGCTGGAACCTGCTGCTCATCCTGCGCCGCCACTGAGCACCCCCTCCGGCACCGCCATGCCGAGCACCACCGCGCGCAGGCAGGTCCCGCCGTCCTGGACCGATATCCGTACCGGCCCCGAGGCGACCCCGGCCGGTAGGTAGACCCGGTCCCGGTCGGCCCTGAGCGGGACCTCGGTCCGCCACCCGCCCCTGAACACCGTGGCGCGCGTGTCCCTCGGCACCCGGTAGTCGATGCGGAGGATGTTCCCCGCGCGCCCGTCGGGCAGATCGGCGACGGCGGTGCGGTCGCTCACCGGCAGGCAGCCGCCGTCCCCGGCGGTCATCTGGGCTCCGAAGACCGCGGCGGGCACCAGATGGCCGCGATCGTCGAAGGTCATCGCACGATGAGCCACACCCGGGTACCTGATCCGCTCACCGAGAGCGCCTTCGGCGAGCGGGCTGAGCGCCCGGGAGGTCAGCCGGTCCTCGACGGCCTGCCAGGGGAAGAGCATCCTGTCGGGTATCAGCGCGGGGTAGACACCCGTCTGGGGGTCGAGCCCGGCCAGGTCCGCGCGGGCCGCGTCGAAGTAGGCGCGGTTGCGCTCGCCCGGCAGCCCCTGGGCGAATCCCGCGGCCGACACCAGGGTGAGCGCCACGTAGGCGCACGCGGCGGGAAGAACGAACGGCGAGACCGCGCCGTTCCCTGGCGAGTCCTGCCCCGGGGGCCCGGCTTTCCGCCACGGCATCAGGACCAGGGCCAGGCAGACGGCGAGCACCGGCGTCGCGTCGGCGATGTAGCGGCTCTCGAAGGCGTGCTGCGCCGACCCCGACCGGCTGAACATGATCAGCAGTGCGTCCGCGACCAGCAGGTAGCCCGCGGCCAGCGCCCAGGCACCGGCCGCCTCGGGGCGCCTGCGGCAGGTGCTCACGACGACGATCGCCAGGACCAGCCAGGCCACGATGACCTCGACGGCCCGGTGGGCGACCAGGGGACCCGCCGTGGTCTCCGCCCCCCAGCTCAGCGGGCCGCCCACGAGCAGCGTCGGCACCGTGCCCCCGAGGAAGTCCCCGAGGTACTCCACGGCCGTGTAGAACTCGGGGAGCGCGAACCCCCGCCCGCCGCTCCGCCCCGAGGCCAGCAGGTACCCGGCCAGATAGGCGCCGCCCACCACCAGGTAGGCGAGCCAGAGTCCCCAGTGCCTGCGCACCGCCCCGGCCAGGCCGTGCTCGCGGGCCAGCAGCAGCACCGTGAACAGCAGCAGCACCGGCGGGATGAGCAGCGCCTTCTCGAAGAAGAGCAGCCCGGCGCACGTCCAGGCGATCCCGGTGAACGCGTGCCCGGCGCGGCCGGTACGGATCAGCAGCAGCTGGGAGCGGATCGCCATGATCATGGCGATCTGCAGCGGCAGGATGTTGAGCGCCGCCGCGAACCAGGTGCCGGCCTGGAAGTTGGCGGGCGCGAACAGGAAGAGGGTGAACGGGACGAGGATGAGCGGCCTGGCGCCGCAGAGCAGGCGCAGCAACCGGTAGAGCGCCACGGCCGCGCCCGCGTACAGCGCCATGATCACGATCGAGACCAGGCCCCAGTCGTAGGCGGAGATCGCCGTCAAAGCCCGGACCAGGGCGAGGGCGCCCGGCATCAGATGGCCGATGTGCACCCGGAACAGGTGGTCCCGGCCGAAGGGTTCGGCCAGCGCCCTGCCGACGAAGACGATGTCGTCCTCGGCGAAGTGGGAACGGCTGAGCAGCCACCCCTTGACCACGAGCCCGGCGAGCAGCAGAAGCAGCGCCGCGACCGTGAGCCCGTGCCGCCGGGTGAACGGACTTCGCGTCCAGCCGGGCAGCCGCAGCTCCACCTCCACCTGGCCGCCGCTCATCCGCGCTCACGCTCCGATCCGGCACCGGCGGCACTGGGAGGCCACACCCGCTCCATGACGACGCCGACGGGCTTGGGAGGCCACACCCGTTCCATGACGACGCCGGCGGACTGAGCGGGCTCGGCGAGCTCGGCCGGCCCCGGACCGGCACCGGCAGGCTCCGGAGCCCGGGGAGGTCTGCGGCGACGCAGGCCCCAAAGCCCCAGCAGGAGTCCGGCGGCGAGGAAGACGGCGGGCAGCAGGTCGCGGACGACGAGGACCCAGCGGGTGAAGGCGCGGACATCGGAGACCCTGACCTCGACGTCCTCCTCGGACATCACCAGGTCGGCCCTGAGACTCTCCCTGCGCTCGATGTTGTCGGGGGTGCGCAGTCCCTGGCGGTGTCGTTCCTCCACCTTCACGGTCAGGCCGCTCTCCGGTTCGACCCAGAGCGTGCGGGTCACCTGGGCGTAGCGGGAGACGCCGATGGCCCGCCAGGCGGGCAGCCCCAGCACCTTTCCCGGGAACTGCTGGGGGAAGTCCTCGATCTTCACCGGGCCGGCCGTGTAGGTGTAACGGTAGGTCCGCAGACCGTTGATCTGCTCCTGGCGCTCGTAGTGGAGCGGAACGGCCAACCGGAGCGTCGTGTCGTACATCGGGTACGAGCGCGGCTCGGCGCGGAACGGCAGGCGGAAGGCCAGGCCCGACTGCCGGGCTTCGGGGTCCTCGTCGACATAGCTCTCGCAGCAGTCGACGGCCATCCCGGTACGGCGGTCGAAGGCGGTCCGGCGCTCGTGGTAGTCGATCCTGTTCCCGGCGGCGGTCGTCAGCGAGGTGAACTCCACCCACACCGCCACGTTGGCGTTCCCGGCTCCCGCGTCCCCGCTCAACGTCGTGGTGGACACCAGCGGGACGCCGGTGTGCGCGGTCAGCGTGCCCGTGTCGAAGTAGTCGGCGTCCTGCGCGACCATCCGGTAGGTCCTGCCCTGCTCCAGCGGCAGGACCAGCACGCTCTCGTAGACGTAGAAGCGGAACAGGGCGGCGAGCGTGAGCAGGAAGGCGCCCGCGCCCACGAACACCGTCCGTGGGATCCTGGCCTGGGTCACCGGCCCACCACCACCGATTCGGACTCGGGTTCGGGCCTGCGGGCCGCCGTGCGGCGCGGCGGAGCGGGCGACGCGGCCGGGGCGTGATCGGGAAGCGCGGCCGTCAGCCAGGCGAGCGCCAGCAGACAGAGCACCTGCGGCACCACACCGGTCAGCGGCCCGGTGAACGCCTCGGTCGCGTCGACCCCGCCGTAGAAGGTGCCGGCGGCGAGCGCGAGACCGGCCAGGCCGAGCGGCACGGCCGACGCCCAGGGGGTGGCCACCACGCCCGCCAGGCCGGGGAGCACGCCGAGCCGGGCGTGCCTGGCCTGGGCCATCGCCCCCAGCCAGGCGAACAGGACCGCCGCCCCGGTGACGATCGCGGCGCCCGCGAAGCCTCCGGCCCACAGACCGAGGAGCGGGACGAACGGCCAGACCCAGAGCGCCCGGATCGCGGCGGGCCCCGTCCCCGGCGACCGGGCCGGCCGGGCGGGACGGATGAGCGCCAGCGCCACCACCAGCAGCACCAGCGTCCAGCCGCCGGCCAGCGCCGTGCGGTAGGTGAAGTCGGGCTCGTAGCGCATGGTCACGACACCCTGGCCGGCAGGCAGCTCCCACGCCTGCCGCCAGCCGTCCAGCCTGACCGGCTTCAGCTGCCTGCCGTCGAGGGACGCCTGCCAGCCGACGTTGTGGTTCTCGTTGACCACCAGGTAGGAGGGGACCGTGGTGGAGACCTGGACCTGACGCTCCCCCTGCCCCCACACCCGCGCGGTGGCGGGCGTGGCCGCGACCGCGCTCCGGGTACCGTCGCCGGACGCCCGCACCACCATCGACTCGATCCTGAAGGCGTCGCTGGGGGACGCGCTGATCCGCGCCTCCCCCGCGCCCAGCTCGACCGGCTCGCAGGTCCGGTAGCCGAGCGGGCGGCCGTTGACCACGTCGTCCAGCGTGCCCCCGACGATCTCCGTGGCCGCCGGGTTGCCGTTCACGGTGAGCGTGGGACCGTAGCCGCAGGGCAGCCTGAGCGGGAAGGACGCCAGGGAGCCGATCGGTTTCACCCCCGGAATGGTGATCTCCGATACCTCGACCGTCCGGGACGCCGGGGCGATGAAGCCGATCTCCAGGCGATCGGCGCGGATCGGTGCGAAGGAGACGCGCCCGTCGGGGCCGACCCAGCCCTGCGCGGTACGGCCGCCGCCGCGCACGCTCACCTTGATCGGCGGCTGCCCCAGGAACGAGTCCGGGAAGAGGACCATGATCTGCGAGATCGTGATCTTCTTACCGAGCTTGACGGTCAGCGTCGGACGGCGGTCGCCGGTCTGGGCGTACCAGGCCGTGTCCAGGTCGCCGTCCATGGCCGCGCGGCCGAGCACGGCCGGGTGGTCGACCAGCGTGGAGGAGGCGCTCACCTGGGGGTAGACGCCTGGGATGGTGGTGAGCAGCTGAGCCGAGGCGGGGTCGGTGAGCACCGTCCTGCCGGTGACGGCGCGTTCCCCGGCGTCCCGGACCGTGAAGGTGCGGTCGAAGCCGGAGCCGTCCTCGCCGGTGATCTCCAGGGACGGCGAGCAGGTCCAGGTCGCCGAGCCGTGCATGCACGGCGACGCGGTCCCCTGGCGGGTCAGCAGCACCGTGCCGGGATCCCGCTCGCCGTCGGCGGGAACGACGATGCTGCGCGTCGCCCGCACACCGGGAATCGCGACCTCGGTGATGCCGACCCGGGTGCCGACCCGCGACGCGGGCTCCGAGGCCAGCTTGGTGACCCGGATCCGCAATCGGGAGGTCTTGCCGGCCGGCGGGTTCAGCAGCTGCGGGTCCGCCGAGTCCGCGACCGGCACCAGGCGCGTTCCCGCGTCGGTCTCCAGGGCGACCTCCGCCACGGCGGGCCCGAGCCTCCCCCTCTCGAACGCGACGGTGATCCTCGGCATGTCGACGGGCTCGACGAGGCGTACCTCCAGCCACTCCCCGACGGCTCCACCCCAGCCGTCGGAGCGCCATCCGGTGCGCGGGTCGGCGTCGAACGCCGCGTACGGCTGCCGTCCGGGGTCGCGCCGGTCGGCGGCCCCGATCTGCGACTCGGCGGAGGAGGCACGCACGTCGAGGACGCTGGAGTAGCGGGCGGTCGCGGTGGCGGCGGTCCAGGCGGGGTCGGTGAGGTCGCTCTCCCTGCCGCGTTCCAGCGGCTGGTCCTCGGTGAGCGTGGCGGTGCCGATCCGGCGCAGGTCACCGAAGACGATCTCGCGGCGGCGCAGCGTGTCGGTCATCACGGTGTGCTCGGGGGACGTCGCGCCCGCGCCCGGCTCGTCGCCGACCAGCATGGGCCGGTCATCGTCGAGCAGGCCCTCCTCGGCGAGGGCCAGCGCCGCCTCCGGGGCCCCGGTCACCCTGAGGGTCCCCTCGCGGGGCACCGTGGCGACGAGCGGCGCGGGGTCGGGGACCGCGTAGACCTCCAGCGCCTGGTAGGGCTGCTCGAACCAGCCCGCGGCCGTCGTGCTGGCCCTGGTGCCGAGCTCCGGGCCGAAGGCGGCGACCCGTTCCAGGCCGGTGGACTCGGTGATGGTCTCGTGTACTCGCGCGGGCCAGGCGGTGCCCAGGCTCTCCCTGGCCAGGTCGTTGCGGACGAGCAGGTAGGTGACCCCCATCCGGCGCAGCGCCGAGGTGAGTCCCGGTGAGCCCCTGCCGGTGGCGAAGCGCTCGTCCACCGCCTGGACCAGCCTGGCCAGTCCCGGCGACCCCCAGGGGACGTTGGTGTGGGTGGCCCAGCGCACGGTCAGCAGCGACTGCATGGGCTCGTCCATCGGACGGCCCCACAGGTACTCGCCCCGGCGCGACCCGGGGGCGGCCAGCACCATGCCGTCCCCGGTGTTCCGGTTCAGCCAGGTCGCGGCGTCCCGCCAGTAGGACGGCACATCCTCGAACGCGCCGGTCGGGGTGACGCCCGCGGTGGCGACGGGCAGCGCGCCGAGTGCGACGAGGACCGCGGACGCCGCGAGGACGGGTCTGCGCAGCCGCGCGGGACCGGCCAGTGGCAGGGCGGCCAGGCCGAGGGCGAGCGGGAGCCGCAGTAGCGCGTCGAACTTGTGCAGGTTGCGGAAAGGGGCGAGGGGACCGTCCAGCAGCGCCCTCACCTGCTCGGTCCACGGGTGGGCGAGCACGTCGGCGTGGCCGGCGGAGACGATCACGACCCCGGCCAGCAGGCTGATCGCGAGGAATCCCCGCTCCGGGGTGGAGCGGGCGGCGATCCCGGCCAGGCCGAGCCCGGCGACCAGCGCGGTCAGCGCGATCATCACGGGTCCGGTCGCCTGCTCGAACGCCGCGGGCAGGAACGCCGCCCCGTCGACCGGCAGGAACGCGATCCAGCCCGAGGTGCCGCGCAGGACGTTGATCAGCGAGGTGACGTACGTGGTGGCGTCGGCGGTCTCGATGAAGGGCAGGAAGGAGAAGATGTAGCGGCCCATCACCAGCAGGGGCAGCAGCCACCACATCGACACCGCGCCCACACAGCCCAGCCACCACAGCAGCAGGTGCCTCCTGCGGGGTCCTCGCTCACGGGTCAGCAGGTACAGCAGCGGCACGACGAGCACGGCGAGCACGGCCACCGCGTTGATCCCGCCGGCGAACAGGAGGGCCAGCGCCGACAGGGCCGCCGCCCTGCGCGGGCTCGCCCGCTGCCCGGCACCGTGCACGAGCGGCAGCAGGATCCAGGGCAGCACCGCGCTCGGCTGGAACTCCGAGGAGTTGACCCCGATCAGCGTGACGGCGTGCGGCGCCAGGGCGTAGGCGAGCCCGGCCAGTACGCGGGTGACGGGGGTGCCGATGTCCATCGCACGGGCCACCCGCTCGACGCCGACGAACGCGGCGCACAGGACCAGGGTCATCCACAGGCGCTGGATGTTCCAGGGGGGCATGTCCAGCGCCTCGAAGAGCGCGTAGAACGGGCCCATCGGGAACAGGTAGCCGTGCGCCTGGTTCTGCAGGTGACCGAAGAACGCGCCGTCCCACAGGTGCATCGCCCGGGCGAGGAAGCCGAGGGGGTTGAGCGCCATGTCGAGCTTGGTCTCGGAGATGACCTGGCCGGGCGAGGTGTTGAACGCGATGGCCCCGAGCAGGAGGCAGCCGGCCAGCAGGTGCAGCCGGTGTCGAAGCCGGGCGGGCCCGGTGTCCGTGCTGTCAGGGGTCAATGCGGTGCTCAAATGGGGTCGGTCTCACCCATGGCGAGATGGAGGTCGGGGGTCCTGACCGGCGAGCTCACCGCGCTCACGGGCTGCTGTCGGCGGGCGGCTACGGCGAGCTCTGTGGCGATAAGTCTGGTTATAGTAGCGCCAGTTCTTCCCCAGGTGAACTCGCCCGCCCAGGTCCGGCAGGCCTGCTGGATCGCCGCGCGCCGCACGGGGTCGGCCAGCTCCCCGATCGCCCGGTCCACCGCGTCCGCGAGCGTCTCGCCGTCCCGGACCAGCCAGCCGGTCACCCCGTCCTTGATCGAGTCACGCAGCCCGGCCACGTCGTAGGCGACCGTGGGCACGCCGAAGGCGGCCGCCTCGATCACGGTGAGACCCCAGCCCTCGAACTCCGAGGCGGTCACGTTCAGCAGGGCCGAGCCGAGCACCGCGTTCTTGCCCGGCTCGCTGAGGAACCCGTGCAGGTGCACGCGGTCGGCGACGCCGAGCTTGGCCGCCACCGCCGCGAGGGCGTCGGACTCAGGTCCGCGGCCCACCACGTGTACCCGCAGCCCCGGACGGCTCTCGGCCAGCTCGGCCGCCAGGCCGACGACGCGGTCGACCCGCTTGTGACCGACCAACCGGCCCAGGTACACCACGGCGGGGTCGCCGGGCAGGGGATGCCGCGTGACCGAGCGGGCCGCCGGGCTGCCGTTGGGGACGACCTGGATCGGGGCCAGCCAGCGCAGCCTGGCGCGGAGGTCCGTCCTGGAGGACTCGGAGACCGTGATCGTGGTGCGGCGGCGGTAGAGCAGCCGGGCCACCGGCCCCTCGATGAAGCAGCCGATCCTGGCCAGCCAGGAGGGCAGGAATGCGTGGAACTGCCGGTCGTGCACGTGATGCACCAGGCAGATCACCGTGGTGCGGCGCCGTACCACGAGGGGGGAGAAGAACGGGATGCCGTTCATCGAGTCGATGACCACGTCGAAGCGGCGGCGGTGCAGCAGCAGCCAGAGCGGCACGAGCAGGTAGACGAGGTAGCGGTTGCCCATCCTGCGCAGCTCGACGTCGTTGCGCCGTTCGGCTCTGGCCTGGCCGGGCTCACGGCCGGTCACGAAGTGGACCAGGGCTCCCTGGGCGATCAGGTAGCGGCTGACCTGCCAGGCGTACTCCTCGGCGCCGCCGGCCGCCGACTGCTGTGGCTCGCGAAAGTTCAGCACCGCCACCCGGACCCCGCGCAGGGACGTCTCGGGGGTCTCGGTGACCTCCATGCTCAGGTTGGGCCACGATGGGTTGAACAGACGGGGTCCGGCGTTCACGTTCCCGCCGGAAAAGGCCACGGTGTCGGCCACACTGTCTCCTCGATCCTCTACGGCGACGCGCGCCCGGCTCGGGGCATGGCGGAGCCACGCTCCGTACTGCCATTGGTGTTCAGCCTGAGCGGCTGGGGAAAGACCGCGTCCGAGGGGCCCTTGTCCGGCCCCTCGGATCACCTGTCGCCGTAGTTGTACAGGGGCCGGTTGGGCGGCTCCGGTGTGGGGGCGGCCACGTTCACCACTGCCACGGAGGCACCCACCGCAAGCACCGTGCCAACGGCCAAGGCTGCGATCACTCGTAACACTGAGCTCTCCCTCCAGAATTCGGACAGTGTGCCGAGAGTAGAACGTGATTCATCTCATAAGCCATAGCTTTGGGGAAAATGTGACAAATAAAGTTACCAACGGGTAGTGCGGAGGTCTGGGGATACGCCCAGCTCAGGAAGGTGCGTCAAGGCGCAGCAACCGGAGTTCGGGCCCGCGGAAGACGGTCGTGGCCCCGTGGAGCGAGTCATCGCCCCCCGGGATCTGGAACGGGTTGTCGCTCCCATGAATAAGAACATAACGGACATTCAGTCCTGATAGTGCCGCTATCCGCCCACCCGGCTCGACACCCAGCGCCGCCTCCACCCCGGCGGAAGCCGGATCCTCCGCCGCGACCCGCAGTCTGCCTCCGCCGGGCAACCCCACCAGCAGCGCGTCGTTCCAGAGCACCCGGCGCCGGAACATCTTGGTCGCGGGATCGAGGATCACCCGGTCGTCGTTCCAGCCGAACGCCCGGTGCGCCCCCCACGGCAGCGAGAGCAACGCCCCCGGCGCGGGGTCGGCGTTCACGATCGCCTGGACCTCTCGCCACTCGTCCGGGTAGTCCACCGCCGACAGCCTGCCGAACGCGCCGAGGGCGAAGGTGGGCAGGACCAGGACCGGGACGGCCACCGCGACGGCCGTGACGGCTCGCGAGTTCCAGCGCGCGACGACCGCGGCCAGGCCCACCGCCTGCAGCAGGACGAACGGGGCGAGGTACAGCTGCCCGTCGCGGAGCGGCCCGAACCCGGGCCACCAGCCGATCAGGCCGCCCAGCATGCCGGGGGCGAAGGCCCCCGTCAGCGCCACCGCGAGCCCGGCCACCGCCGCCACCGCAAGCCCAGCCCGGGGCGGCCCAACCGCCCCGGCACCGTGACGCGCCGGCGAGCCCGGCAGGCGGGCGAACCCCCAGACGGCGACCGCGGCGAGCAGCAGCCGTACGATCGCCGACCACCAGGTCTCCTGGCCGGGCAGGACGGCATGGGCGTTCCAGATCCCGCCGAGCGAGAGCAGGCTGCCGACCGTACCCAGTGGGCCGTCGGCCCTGGCCGCGAACGCCCAGGCCCCGGCCGGATCGGTCGCGGCCCGGCTGCTCAGCGCGGGCACCAGCCAGGGCAGGCTCAGCACCGCCATGACCAGCGCGACCTCCAGCACCCGCCGGACCCGCACCCTCCCGGCGGGCGTCGCGGCCCCGCCGGCGGCCGTCGCCGGTACTCTCACCGGCGCCGTCGCCGCCGTCGCGAGCAGGGCGGGCGCGGCGACCAG
Organism: Streptosporangium sp. NPDC049248; assembly: GCF_040678965.1. Classification (NCBI taxonomy): domain Bacteria; kingdom Bacillati; phylum Actinomycetota; class Actinomycetes; order Streptosporangiales; family Streptosporangiaceae; genus Streptosporangium; species Streptosporangium sp. NPDC049248. The sequence continues at coordinate 714,731 of NZ_JBFAQY010000001.1, read as the reverse complement.
CATCGCCTGGAATCCGCCCACCGCCGCCGGGAGCAGCGCGGCGACCAGCCGCGACCGCCCGCCGAGCACCACCGCGCGCACCGCCCAGGGCAGTCCGGCGACCCCCAGCAGCAGTGCCCACTGGCCGAGCAGGAGCCGCTGGGCGAGGTAGGCGTTCCAGCTGTAGAAGGCCGCCGCCGCCAGGCGGGGCCCCAGCCTCCGGGAGGGCGCCAGCGCGGCCGCGCCGGACGCGGCCAGCACGAAGACACCCAGCAGGACGACCTTCTGGACCACCTGTTCGGGGACGACCCGGGACAGGAGCGCGACCACCAGGTCACTGGGCACCGCCCGGGGAAACCCCTCCCCGGGCAGCACCGGCGGCGGGTCGGGCACGAACACCATGTCGTACCTGAGCACGAACCCCGGTCCCAGCGCGGGCCAGAGCGCGAGCAGCCCGAACAGCAGGCCGAGCAGGGCGGGCGCGAACCGCTTCGCCGTCTCGCCCCACTCGCCGCCCATGCTGACCGACTTTATGTGCTTGCTCCGGATATACGTGCATATATCCGGAGCTGTGGACTACTTACCCGGCTCGGGATCGCGGGGCAGGCCGAGCATGCGCTCGCCGATGATGTTGAGCTGCACCTCGGTGGTGCCGCCGTAGATCGTCATGGCGCGGGTGGCGAGCACGGCGCGGTTCCAGTAACCGGCGTCGCCGAGCTTCATGTCGGCGGCGACGACGGCCGAGGGGCCGAGCAGCGAGACCGCGCACTCCGAGACGTGCTGGGCATGCGAGGTGGACAGGAGCTTGCGGACCGAGGCGTCGGCACCGGGCTCGGCGCCGGTCAGCTGCTTCAGGGTCACCCGCAGGCCGAGGGCGGCGATCGAGTGCCCCTCGCAGACGACCCGCGCCAGCTCCTGGCGCTCGGCGACGGTCAACTCCCGGCCGAGGCGCCCGGCCAGGCCGAGCAGGTCGGGAACGGACGCGCCGGTGCCGCCCGAGCCACCCGAGAGCGAGACCCGCTCGTTGGACAGGGTGTTCCTGGCGACCTTCCAGCCCTGGCCCACCTCGCCGACGACCAGCTCGTCCGGGACGAACACGTCGTCCAGGAAGACCTCGTTGAACAGGTTCTCGCCGGTCATCTCGGTGAGCGGCCTGACCGTGACGCCCTGGGCCTTCATGTCGACGATGAAGTAGGTGATGCCCTCGTGCTTGGACCCCTCCGAGGAGTTGCGGGCGATGCAGATGCCCCACTCGGCGACGTGCGCCACCGAGGTCCAGATCTTCTGGCCGTTGAGCCGCCAGCCGCCCTCGACCTTCTCGGCCTTCATCTGCAGGGACGCGAGGTCGGAGCCGGCGCCGGGCTCGGAGAAGAGCTGGCACCAGATCATCTCGCCGCTCAGCGTGGGCGGCAGGAAACGCTCCTGCTGCTCGGGGGTGCCGTACGCGGCGATCGACGGCACCACCCAGGCACCGATGATCATCTGAGGCAGCTTGACCCTGGCCGCCTTGAGCTCCTGGAAGATGAGCACCTGCTCCAGCGGCTTGGCGTCGCGGCCCCACGGCCTGGGCAGGTGCGGCATGACGTAGCCGGCCTTGGCCAGCGCCCGCTTCTGCTCCTTGCCCTCCAGCGCGGCGAAGGCGGCGACCTCGCCCCGGATGCTCTCGCGCAGCTCGGCGGCCTCCTCGGGCAGCTCGATCTCCAGCTCCCTGCTCACGCCGTTCAGCGCCAGCTCGGCGACCACCTCGGCCCACTCCGCCGAGGAGCCGAGCAGGGCGCGCAGGGTCAGCGCGCGCCGGTAGTACAGGTGGGCGTCGTGCTCGTAGGTGTAGCCGATGCCGCCGAAGATCTGCACGGCGTCCTTGGCGCAGAGCACGGCCGCGTCGGGGGCGACCACACCCGCGATCGCGGTGGCGTAGGCCAGCTCGTCCGCCGAGACGTCGCCTCCGTCCGCGGCGCGGGCGGCGTCCCACACCGTCGCGCGGGCCTGCTCCAGGGCGACGAGCATCCGGGCCGCCTTGTGCTTGACCCCCTGGAACTGCCCGATCGGACGGCCGAACTGCACGCGGACCTTGGCGTACTCCGCGGCGGCGGTCACGCACCACGAGGCGACGCCGGCGGCCTCGGCCCCGAGCAGGATCACCGCCAGGTTGTGGACCTCGGAGGCCTGCAGCCCGTCGAGAACCCGACCGGCCGGTACGGTGACCGCGTCCAGCTCGACCTTGGCCACGCCCCGGGTCAGGTCGAGCGAGTCGACCGGCGTCACGGTCGCCGCGGAGGCGTCCACCGCGACCCACTCCTCGCCGCGGTCGGTGCTCACCGGGAGCACCAGGATGTCGGCCAGCGCGCCGCCCAGCACCAGATCCACGGTGCCGCCGATCGTCAGGGCGCCGTCCTCGCCGCGGGTGGCGGTGATCGAGGAGAACGGCGCGACCGCACCGGTCAGCGTGCCGTCGGCGAGGCCGGGCAGCAGCTCGCCGTGCGCCTTGCCGTCGGAGGCGAGGATCGCGGCACTGGCGAGCACCGTGGGAACGTAGGGTCCGGGCGCGACGCGCTCGCCGAGGGCCTCAACGGCGACGGCGGTCTCCAGCAGGCCGTAGCCGCTGCCGCCGTGCTCCTCTGGGATGTGCAGGCCGAGCAGGCCCTGGTCGGCCAGTCCCGGCCAGAAGCCGGGGCGCTCCTCGCCCTCGGCCGCGATGGCGGCACGCACGACCTCGGACGGGATGTTGCGCTCCGCCCACCCGGTCACCGATTCCCGGAGCGCCTCGTGCTCCTCGCTCAATCCGATCGCCATGACAGCCTCCAGACGCGATTCAGTGACAGAATCATATTCTAGAAGGTGCTTCCATCACAACGCGCGGCCCCGCCCCGGGCACACCGGTGATCGCGGAGAGCCCGGCTCACACAGAACAGGCCTGGCCGCGGGGGCGTCAGAGCGCGCGGACGCTCGCCATCACGGGGGCGATGTCGGCCCAGAGCCGCTTGCGCGTGTCGGGCACGGTCACGAAGAGCACCGAAGGCTTGCGGCGGCCGATGTCGATCACCGCGAGCGCCGCCTGGGAGGTACGCTTCTTGCCCTTGACCTCGTAGGTCACCCGGTAGGCGAGCACCCACCCCTTGCCGGTGGCCAGGCGCTGCGAGGCGGTCCAGGTGACCTTGCCTCCCTCGGGGTGGTGGTTGCGGATCGTCCACTTCACCGCGCTCAACGCCGCCCTGCGGTAGTCGGCGTCGCTCTTGAGCGGCTTGGCCGGGGTGGCACCGGGCAGGGTGCCCGAGGCGATGACCGTGCGCGGCAGCCCGGCCGAACCGACCTGCTGGCCGACGGAGAACGACGGCACGGCCTTGACCGCCCACGGCTTGCCCAGGCTGGCATAGGTCACCGCGGACTTGGCGTCGGTCACCGCGCCCAGCACCACGCTCGGCGTGCCCGGCAGCGCCTTCAGCGCCGTCGGGTCCGGCAGGGCGGGCAGCGTGATCGGAGACACGGTCGGCGAGGGCTGCGCCGTGGGCGCCGCACTCCGGCGGACCCCCACCGGGTCCGAGGGCTCGTCGCCGGAGAAGAGTATGAAGATCAGAACCACGATGACACCGGTGATGACGGCGGCGCCCAGGCTGTAGGCGACCCGGATCGGGATGTCGCCGATCCGCATCAGCAGGCCACCGGACTTCCGTCCCGCTCCGCCCGGCACACCGGGCCGGGCCTGCCCGGCCGGTCGGCCCTGCGTCCCCGGCTCGCCGAACACGCCGGGCCGCTGCGACGCGCCGGGCCACCCCGTCGCGACACCGCCGTCCGCCCCGCCCCCCGTGCCCGCCCGACCGGACGTGCCGGCCTGACCGGACGTGCCGGCCTGACCGGACGTGCCCGTCCTACCGGGAGCACCGGCCCCGTCGGGACGCCAGGGTCCCGCGGAGCCGCCTATCCGCCTGACCGGGATCGTCCCGAGTCCACCGGACTCGCGCACCTGGTCGGTCTCCGCCTCCGGATCGTCCGCCCCGCCCCCGGAGGTCGCGTCGGGACGGCCGGAGCCGGGCGGCGACGAGTAGGGGAACGATCCAGGCGGCGTTGGTCTGGAGACCAACACGGTCTCCTCACCGTCTCCGATGGGAAATCTTCTGGGCACCCGGGGGCTGATGACCGAACCGTCTTCAGCGGGAATGGCGGGAATGGGGGCCGTGGGCGCGTCATATGAGGGGATATATCTCTCGTTAGAGCGCCCGGAGGAGTTGCCGCCGACGTCCGCCATACGCGTCAGGGTATGTCACCTGGGAAAGATTCGACGCATCGTCGTTTATTACGCTTCGGCCACGGGATGTGCATCAGCCCAGGTAACCGCCGTTCCCCTTCCATGAACAGAATCTCGTTCTGTATGGTCGCGCCTATGAAGGGCTTCTACGAGATCGCAACGGCCGACCCCGGGCGCGTCGCCGTCGTCGCGGACGACAGCGTGACCTACGGCGAACTGCACGATCGGGTCAACCAGGTCTCGCACGGCCTTCTGGCGCGCGGTACCCGGCCCGGCGACACGGTCGTGACGGTCCTGTCCAACGGGATCGACGCGATCACGATGATGCTCGCGACGTACCAGATCGGCGCCTATCACGTCCCGGTGAACTGGCACTACACCGCCGAGGAGATCGGCTACGTGATCACCGACTGCGCCGCGCGGGTGGTGGTCGGCTCCGAGCGGTACGGGCACGCCGTGCCGGGCGGGTTCGTGGAGACCGGCGCCCTCGCCGAGGGGCGGCCGACCACCCCGCCGGAGGGGCGCAGGGCCGGGTCGATGATGCTCTACACCTCGGGCACCACCGGCAGGCCCAAGGGCGTACGGCGGCGGCTGATCGAGTTGCCCCCGGAGGGCCTCCACCCGATCCTGATGCGCAAGAGCTGGCGGCATTTCGGGCTCGAATCCGGCGGGGTGCACCTGTTGCTGTCGCAGCTCTACCACTCCGCGCCGTACGGGCAGACGATGATGGCCCTGCACTTCGGCCACACGGTGGTGGTGACCGAGCGGTTCGACGCCGCGGAGACCCTGGCGCTCATCGAGCGGCACCGGGTGACCAACGCCTTCATGGTGCCGACCATGTTCCACCGGCTGCTGGCCCTGCCCGCCTCCGTCAGAACAAAGCACGATTTATCGTCGTTAACGCGCCTCTTTCACGGCGCTGCCCCCTGCCCGCCCGCCACCAAGCAGGCGATGATCGACTGGCTCGGCCCCGTGCTGTGGGAGTACTACGGCTCGACCGAGGCCGCCGTGGTCACCATGGTCTCCTCGGCGGAGTGGCTGCAGCGGCCCGGCACGGTCGGCCGGGCCATCGACGGCATGGAGTTCACCATCGTCGGCGACGACGGCGCCGAACTCCCGCCCGGTGAGCCGGGCCTGGTCTACATCGGCGGCATCAACCGCTTCGAGTACCACCAGGACCCGTCCAAGACCGCCTCGGCGATGCGCGGCCGCCTCTACACCCCCGGTGACATCGGCTATCTGGACACCGACGGTTACCTGTTCCTCTGCGACCGGCGCACCGACCTGATCATCTCCGGCGGGGTCAACATCTACCCCGCCGAGATCGAGGCGGTGCTCCAGGAACACCCCTCGGTGGCGGACGTCGCCGTGATCGGCGTACCCGACCCCGAATGGGGTCAGCGCGTCGTCGCGCTGGTCCAGCCCTCGGCGGACGCCGTGCCCGGCGCGGACCTCACCGGCGAGTTGCTGGCCCACTGCGCGACCCGGCTGGCGCGCCTCAAGCACCCCCGGGTGATCGAATATCGCGACCGGCTGCCGCGCACCCCCACGGGCAAGCTCAGCCGCAGCGGCCTTCGTGAGACGTATCTTCCTGCCTGAGCTGGGAAGATACCCATGCATGGGACGATCGACGACAGGCGTCGCATTGCTCGCGACCGCCGTCATGACGCTCGCGGGCTGCGGCCAGGGCACGGGTCTGCAACCACCCGGGGTGGCCGGCTCACCCAGTGTCTCGGCGAGCGCCTCCCCCGGCGTCTCCGCGGAAGGCTCGCCCGGGGCCACACCGGCTCCCGGAAGCGGTCCGGGTTCCCTGGAGGCCGCCTACGAGCAGATCATCACCAAGGTGCTGCCGTCCATCGTGCAGATCACCACGAGGGACAGCCTCGGCTCCGGGGTCGTGTACGACACCGCCGGCCACATCATCACCAACGCCCACGTGGTCGGGGGCAACAAGCGGTTCGAGGTCACGCTCGCCACCGGGGGCACCCCCCGGTCGGCCAGACTGATCAGCTCGTTCGAGCTGGGCGACCTGGCCGTGATCAAGGTGGACGACCCGACCGGGCTGAAGCCCGCCGTCTTCGGCGACTCCGCCCGGCTGCGGGTCGGCCAGATCGTGATGGCCATGGGAAACCCGCTGGGCCTGTCCGGCAGCGTCACCAACGGGATCATCTCGGCGCTCGGCCGCACCGTCACCGAACCCTCGAACGAGAGCTCGCCCGGAGCGACGATCAGCGGGGCCATCCAGACCTCCGCGCCGATCAACCCGGGCAACAGCGGCGGCGCCCTGGTCAACCTCGCGGGCGAGGTCATCGGCGTGCCGACCCTGACCGCCGTCAACCCCGAACTCGGCAACGCCCAGGCCGCGGGCATCGGCTTCGCGATCCCCTCCAACACCGTCAAGGACGTCGCCACGCAGATCATCAGGGACGGCAAGGTCACCAACACCCACCGGGCCGCGCTCGGCGTCGTGGTACGGACCGTGATCGACATGAGCGGGCAGCCGGCGGGCGTCAGCGTCGTACGGGTGATGAAGAACAGCGGCGCGCAGCGGGCGGGACTCAAGGCCGGAGACCTGATCGTCTCGATCAACGGTACGCCCACCCCGTCGACCCAGGACCTGTCGACGGTCCTGTCGGCCCTCAAGCCCGGCGAGGACGCGAAGGTCGAGATCATACGCCCCGACGGCTCGACGACCACCCTCTCCGTTCCTCTTGAGGAGTTGCACGGGAGCTGAGCCGGGGCGGGACCGGGCTCAGTAGGGCAGGACGCGATCGCTGAAGGACTTGGCCACGAAGGGCGCCTTGAACTTGGGGAAGGCGATCGTCTTCGCGTCGCCGTCGGAGGTGTAACGCTCGTCGGCGTTCGCCTTCAGCCAGTCGAGCCAGGCCACGGAGCAGAACTTGGCGCAGTCCCCCGTCTTGTCCATCGAGCGGATGCGCGGGATGCCGAGCGGGTCGAACTTCTTGTTGAACGGCGACAGCGCGGGAGTGTAACCGGCGAGGAACACACCGCCGTAGTTGTAGGAGACATCACCCGAGGAGCCCTTGAGACCCCACTCCTTGGTGTCGGGCTGGTTGCCGTACGGCAGCGCCAGCGTGACCGGGGGTGTCTTGATCAACCCGGTGATGAGCCGGTGGCCCGCCGCCACCTCCGCGTTCACCGCCTTCTTCTCCTTACCGCGCAGGTTGAGGTGGTCGCGGGTGTGGTTGCCGATGTCGAAGCCCTTGTCGGTGAGCCAGAGGAGCATCTGCGCCCCCTCCTCGGGCGTCTCCTTGCCGAACATGTCGCGCGTGACGTAGAACGTGCCGACCGGGCGGAAGCCGGGGTGGGCCTTGGCGACGCTCTGCAGGATCGCGACCGCGGTGTTCGGCCGGGGGACGCCCACCCCGTCCAGCTCGAACTGCGAGGGCGAGGAGTCGTCGAAGGTGAGGACGACGGGGTGCTTGCCCGCCGGGATGTCGATGCGCCCGGTGACGAACTCGGCCGCGGTGACGGGCACGTAGTTCTCCCTGGCCAGCCGCTCCAGCTCGGTGCGGAACTGTTTGGGAGTGCGGTCGTCCTGGGTCGCGGGCTTGTCGACCACCCGGTGGTACATGAGAACGGGGACCTGGCCGAGCTCGTTGGCCTTGACCTTGGCGGCGGCCGCCGTCCTGGCCTTGAGGAGGTTGGCCTGCGAGGCCGCCGCGGCGGCCGACGCCTTGGCCGCGGCGGCCAGCTTCGCCTTCTGCTCGTCGGCCTCGTCCTGTCCCGAACCGCATCCGGCCAGCACGACTCCCGCCGCGACGACCACCACACCGGCCCTGCCTATTCTGAGACGGCCCATCGAATCCTCCAAGCGCGCTGACGATACGCTTCTCATCCCCCTCTGACCTGCGAGTTGACCTCCGCCACTGGCAAAGGTTCGCGCCGGAGCCACTTTCGGCGACGTCACGCGGGCACTGCCCTTTCCGTGTCGCACCGGTCCCGCCCGGAAGGGGCGTCCGCCGTGGAGAATCGACCGGCGGCGGGATTCTCACCCGGTGTGGAAGCCACGGGTGACAGTCGTCGTCCGGTATTTGACGGTGTTACCGATGACCAATTCTGTTGACCATTATTCAACAATTTAGTCACGTTACCGTTGACCTCCCTCTATTTCGCGCCTACCGTCCGGACATCCGGGCGGGAACCGGACGGCATATGAGACGGCATCTGAGACGGCGTCGTGAGGCGGCATCGTGAGGCGGCATCGTGAGGAGGAGAGATGGCGGAGCGACTGAGGAGCCGTGGGCTTCTCGGCGAGATGGCGGCCGAGTTCACCGGCACCCTGGTTCTGATCCTGTTCGGGGTCGCGGTGGTGGCCCAGGTCGTGGCGGCCGGGATCGGCGACCACGACAGCATCGCCTGGGCGTGGGGGCTCGGGGTGACGCTGGGCGTCTACGTCGCGGCGCGCACCAGCGGCGCCCACATCAACCCCGCCGTCACCGTCGCGCTGGCCGCCTTCAAGGGCTTCTCCTGGCGCAAGGTGCTGCCGTACTGCCTGGCGCAGACCGCGGGCGCGTTCGTGGCGGCGCTCATCGTCCGCTTCAACTACGGCGAGGTGCTGGAGAAGGCGGACCCCGGGCTCACCATCAAGACCCAGCTCGTCTTCTCGACCCTGCCGGGCAACGGGTCCCTGCCCGTCGGCACCTGGGGCGCCTTCCGCGACCAGGTGATCGGCACCGCCATCCTGCTCCTGCTCGTCCTCGCCCTCTCCGACACGCGCAACACCGCCCCCATGGCCAACCTCGCCCCCTTCATGACCGGCCTGGTGGTGGTGGCCATCGGCATGGCCTGGGGTAGCAACGCCGGCTACGCCATCAACCCCGCCCGCGACTTCGGACCGCGACTCGCCTCGTTCCTGACCGGGTACGAGACCGCCTGGCAGGACCAGTACGGGCAGCTCTACTTCTGGGTGCCGATCGTGGCGCCCCTCATCGGAGGGCTGATCGGGGCGTTCCTCTACGAGATCCTGGTGGCCAGATTCCTTCCTCCCGAGGAGGCCGGCCCCGAGGTGGGGCGGGTGACGCCCGAAGACCCGCGCCACCCCTGAACGGGCGCGCGGCGACCGCGGGTAAGAACAGCAGCAGATCTGCCGGAGAGTCTCACCAAGGAGGCACCACGCAATGCCTGACTTCGTCGGAGCGGTCGACCAGGGCACGACGAGCACCCGTTTCATGATCTTCGATCACGGCGGCAACGAGATAGCCCGGCACCAGCTCGAACACGAGCAGATCCTGCCGCGGGCGGGGTGGGTCGAGCACAACCCCACGGAGATCTGGGAGCGCACCAGGGCGGTGATCGAGACGGCGCTGAACAGGGCCGGTCTGGTGGCCGCCGACCTCGCCGCGCTCGGCATCACCAACCAGCGCGAGACCACGGTGGTCTGGAACCGGACCACCGGACGCCCGTACCACAACGCGATCGTCTGGCAGGACACCCGCACCGACCGGATCGCCTCGGCCCTGGACCGCGACGGCAGGGGCGACGTCATCCGCCACCGGGCGGGCCTCCCCCCGGCGACGTACTTCTCCGGTGGCAAGATCCAGTGGATCCTGGAGAACGTCGACGGGGTACGCGAGGCGGCCGAGGCCGGAGAGGCGATCTTCGGCAACACCGACACGTGGCTGCTGTGGAATCTCACCGGCGGTACCGACGGCGGCGTGCACGTCACCGACCCCACCAACGCCAGCCGCACGATGCTGATGGACCTGGAGACCCTCGACTGGGACGACGAGCTGCTGTCGTTCTTCGGCATCCCCCGCCGGATGCTGCCGGCCATCGCCCCCTCGTCCCACCCCGGTCTCTACGGCACCACCAGGCGGGGCGGCCCGCTGCGTGGCGAGGTCCCGCTCTCCGGTGACCTGGGCGACCAGCAGGCCGCCACCGTCGGACAGGTCTGCTTCGAGGTGGGCGAGGCCAAGAACACCTACGGCACCGGCAACTTCCTGCTGCTCAACACCGGCACAGATCTGGTCCGCTCGGAACACGGCCTGCTCACCACCGTCTGCTACCGCTTCGGTGAGGAGCCGCCGGTGTACGCGCTGGAGGGTTCCATAGCCGTGACCGGCTCCGCCGTGCAGTGGCTCCGCGACCAGCTCGGCATCATCTCGGGGGCGGCGCAGAGCGAGTCGCTCGCCCGGCAGGTCGAGGACAACGGCGGCGTCTACTTCGTGCCCGCCTTCTCCGGCCTCTTCGCGCCGTACTGGCGGTCGGACGCCCGGGGCGCGATCGTCGGCCTGTCACGCTTCAACAACAACGCCCACCTGGCGCGGGCCACCCTGGAGGCGATCTGCTACCAGAGCCGCGACGTGGTCGAGGCGATGCGGCAGGACTCCGGCGTCACCCTCGACGTCCTGCGGGTCGACGGCGGCGTCACCGCCAACGACCTGTGCATGCAGATCCAGGCCGACCTGCTCGGCGTACCCGTCTCCAAGCCCGTGGTGGCCGAGACGACCGCGCTGGGGGCCGCCTACGCGGCGGGGCTGGCCGTCGGCTTCTGGAAGTCGAAGGACGAGCTCAAACAGAACTGGCAGGAGGGCCGCCGCTGGGAGCCGCAGTGGTCCGAGGAGCAGCGGGCCGTCGGCTACGCCGGCTGGAAGAAAGCGGTGGAGCGCACTCTCAACTGGGTCGACGTGTCCTGAACGCCCTGCTCCGTACGCTCCGCCGCTTCGCGTCGAGGGCTCGCTCACCGTCCAGGCCCGGGAGAACCGCCGCCTGGTGCGGAGCCCGGCGCGCGAGTCCGCCACATCCTGCGGGGCCGCGCCTCCGACGAGGGCGAGAGAGGTCATCGTGCTGACAGCGGACGCCCCCGTATGAACGAAGGGCGGCCGGGGCGGCGAGATCGCCGCCCCGGCCGCCCTTCGGCGAGCTGTTCCGCACGGTTCGGGCGCGGAACGGGGGTGGAGGTGGCGGGAATCGAACCCGCGTCCTTCAACTCCAAGACAGGGCTTCTCCGGGTGCAGCCTGCTGTGCTTTTCTCAGCCCCGGCGATCACGCAGGCAAGTCGCCGACGGGCTCAGCCACTGTAAGATTTCCCGATCTTCCCCGTGGCCGGGTCGATCGGTTGAGCCTCCTAGCGATGCCGGATCCGGGCCGGAGGCGCTCCCGGGCCGGCAGAAGTCACTCGCTGCTTAGGCGGCGAGTGCCAGGTTGCCCTGGCTGACTTCGGAGTGCGTCTTATTGGCACTTGTTGGTCGCGGTCACAGTGTTAACGAGGTTATGTCCGCAGTCCTCGACCCGCTTCACCTGGCTTGCAAAGCCAAAGTCGAAACCAGTCACCCCCCTGTTGAATTTTCAACCCGTCCCCGAAGGGGCGAGCTATCCGAAGATACCTGTTACAACAGAGGTAACGCCAATCGAATTCCCGCCCGGTGCGCCGGGCGAGGCGGCGGCGGCATCGTATGGCGGTGGGGACGCGGCGGAGTGCGGGCACCGGTCGGGAACACCGGGTGGGAACGCGGAAACCCCGGGGACGCCCGCGAATCGCGAGCGCCCCCGGGGTCGACCGGCAGGGTCGAGCCGGTCCTGACGGGCAGGGCCTCCCCCGAGATGAGGCCCTGATCTCATCACAGCGACCGAGTCCGCAACCCCCCAAGCGGTGCTCGGTCACTTAGAAGGACGCAAACGAGGCACCCTTCGGTTGCTCAGGATGAAAAGAATATTCCGGGAGGTCACAGCCCAGCGTGGAGCCCCTGGAAGAACCGTCCCGCGGCGGCCGCCCCCGCCCCGGGGTCGGGGCTCTGCATCAGCACGGCGACGGCCACGTCTCCCTGCCATCCGACGAACCAGGCGAGCGGCTTGCGGTTCTGCGAGGCGGCGGCCGTGATGCCGTGGACCGGGTCACCGGGAGCCGCGGCGGCACGTGCCGAGCCCGCGGTCACGCCACTGCGCATGAAGGTGCGGAGGGTGTCGACGGTCTTGTCGTCCAGTTTGATCGGATCGGGCGCCTTGTAGGGCTCGGTCTCCGTCGTGGGGTCGCTGGTCCGGGGATCGGTGACCAGGACCGGCGGACGCCAGGTGCCCGAGGCGACCGCCCCGGCGACCAGCGCCATGGAGAGCGGGCTGACCAGCACGTTCTGTCCGGCGAGCGCCTTCGCCGTGGCGGCGTCGTTCTTGAGCGGCCGCATGGAACCGCTGAACCCCTTCAGCGGCAGGGCCCAGGGCGCCCCGATGCCGAACTTCGCGGCGGCGGACGCCAGCTCGGAGCCGTCGATCCTGCGGGCCAGCGAGGCGAGCGCGGTCACGCAACCGGTGGCGAAGTTGGCCTGAAGGGTCGGTGTCACCCCGACGGGCGCGCCCTCCTGATGGAACGGGACACCGCCGACGCTCCGGTCCGCGGGGCAGGCCAGCTTCTGTTTGGGGCTGATCCGCGCCTTGAGCATGCCCTCGACGGACATGATGGAGAACGCGGTTCCCGCGGGGAACCTCCCGGCGAGGGCGTGCTTCTCCTGGTTGTACTCGTTGGTGCTGGACACCGCGAGGATGTCGCCGGTCGAGGCCTGAACCGCGACCATCATGCCGGACCCGCCCAGCAGCGCGCTGTCGGCCGCCTTCTGGTGGGCGCGGTCGAGCGTGGTCTGCACCGGCGAGGTGGACCGGTCGGGCCGCCACTTCTTGAGCTCGGTCACCTTGAGCGTCTTGAGGTCGACAGTGATCACACGGGTGTCGGTCGAGCCGGTCAGGTGCTCCTGGTAGGCCTTCTGCAGACCGGCTCTGCCGACCGTGTCCCCGGCCCGCTGCGGGCCGCCGAGCTGCTGCTCGGTCTCGGGGGTGACGGCGGTGACGGTGCCGACGATCTGGGTGGGCGAGGCGGGGGCGACCGACTGCTCCTGCTCGGAGAGGATGATGCCGGGGATCGCCTCCAGCTGGGCGCGGAGCTGCCCGAACTTCGTACGGCCGAAGGTGACCAGCGGGACCTGGAGGTTGGGCTGGGCGGAACGGATCCGGCTCAGCAGGCGGTCATGCGGAAAGCCAGTGATCTTGGAGAGCCGCTGGCAGAGCCTGTCCGCCTCGTCGTTCTTCAGGTTGGCCGGAACCACGCTCGCCACGTGCAGGACGGCCTTCTCCTGCAGCGGGTCGCGGTTGCGGTCGAGGATCGGCTGGCGCCCCTCGGGGGTGACCTTCACGGCGAACCGCTGCCCCTCGCGCAACTGGGGGTGGAGCACGCTGGGCGACCAGCGCACCTTCCAGCTGCCGTCGACCAGGTGGAGCGGGAGCTTGCCCTCGTACTCCCACAGGGGGTTGTTCTCCCCCAGGTCGACCTCGGCGTCGAAGTCGGCCTCGACCTCGTCCGCGGCGCGCCGCATGCTCTTGACGTCGAAGCGGAACGAGGCCGCGTCGAGCTGGAGTTTGGCGTCTTCGAGCGCCTTGCTGACCACCTTCTCGTCGCCGTCGGTACGCCTGGCCGCCGCGGCGTAGTCGCCCGTCTGCCAGCCGATCAGGAAGTCGCGCACCGCCTCGTGGGCCGAGGGCTCCTCGAAGCAGGCGGACAGCATGGGAGCCGTCACCGCCAGCGCGAGCGCCGCGGAGGCGGCACGCCTGGCCCTTCCTCGCACCGTCATCTGTTCCTGTGCCTGAGCGCGCGTGCCATCTCCCGCTTGGCCTGGTTCTCGGCCAGCGTCTGCCGCTTGTCCCAGTCCTTCTTTCCCTTGGCTAGGCCGATCTCGATCTTGGCCCTGCCGTCCTTGAAGTAGATGGCGAGCGGCACCAGGGTCAGGCCGCCCTCCTTGGTCTTGGCGACCAGCTTGTCGATCTCCTTGCGGTGCAGCAGGAGCTTGCGGGTGCGGCGTGCGGCGTGGTTGGTCCAGGTACCCATGGTGTATTCGGGGATGTGGACGTTGATCAACCATGCCTCGCCGTCCTTGATGACGGCGTACCCGTCGAGGAGGGAGGCGCGGCCGAGCCGCAGCGATTTGACCTCCGTGCCCTGGAGCACAAGACCAGCCTCGTAGGTGTCCTCGATGTGGTAGTCGTGCCAGGCACGCTTGTTCTGGGCTATTACCTTCCGCCCGGTCTCACGTGGCATGTCTGGAGCCTACCGGTCAGCGGGGCCGCGAGCCGCGCCCGAGAGCGGCGCGCGGGCGCCGGGCGCCCGCACGACGGTCCTGGAGGGGCCCGGGGACGTCACACCCGCAGGTAGCGGCGGAGCGTGACGAAGGAGGCCAGCACACAGATGAGCACGCCGAAGACCATGGTGACACTGATCACCGAGGCGACGGTCTCCCAGGAGAGCTGGCTGTTGGGGGAGAGGTAGAGCTGCACCCCGTCGAAGAGGAAGACCTTGCTGACGATCAGCATCACCGCGGCCAGCACACCGCCGATCAGGCCGGCGATGACGCCCTCCATCACGAACGGGAGCTGGATGTAGAGGTTCGAGGCGCCCACCAGGCGCATGATGCCGGTCTCACGCCTGCGGTTGTACGCGGAGAGCCTGACGGTGTTGCCGATCAGGAGTGTGGCCGCGAAGACCAGGATGATCGCCACCACCAGGGCCGCCCAGCGGAGCTTCTCCAGCAGCCCGAAGAACTTCTCCAGGAGTTCCTTCTGGTTGACCACGTTGGAAACGCCCGGGGCACCCTTGACCGCCTCGATCACCGGCCCGTAGGCCTCCGGGTCCTTGAGCTTGACCCGCAGCGACTCGGGCATGTCCTCGACCTGGATGGCGGAGAGCAGCACGGTGTTGTTGGCGTTCTGCGCCCGGAAGTTCTTGTAGGCCTCGGCCGCGTTCTCCACGGTGACCGTGTCGACCTGCGGCATGGCCTCGATGGTCGCCTTCAGCTCGGCCTGCTCCTGGGCGTTGACGCCGCCGCTGCCCTTGCACTGCGGGAAGGGGTCGTTCTTCTTGCACAGGAAGACCGAGACCTCGACCTTGTCCGCCCAGAAGTCCTTCATGCTGGAGATCTGGGAGTTGATCATCAGACCGACGCCCAGCAACGCCATGCCGATCGCCACGGTCACGATGACCGCGATGGTCATCGTGAGGTTGCGGCGGAGGCCGATCCAGACCTCGGAGAAGATGAAGTTTGCCCGCATGCTCTTCCTGTCGCTCTTTCCGGTCCTGGTGTCAGTACGCCTGGCCGTACACGCCCCGCGACTGGTCACGGACGATCTTGCCGTCCTCCAGTTCCACCACCCGCTTGCGCATGGAGTCGACGATGGCCGCGTCGTGCGTGGCCATGACGACAGTGGTGCCGGTCCGGTTGATCCGGTCGAGCACCTTCATGATGCCGATGCTCGTCGCGGGGTCGATGTTTCCGGTCGGCTCGTCGGCCAGCAGGATCATCGGCCGGTTGACGAACGCCCGGGCCATCGCGACCCGCTGCTGCTCGCCACCGGACAACTCGTCGGGCATCCGGTGTGCCTTGCCCTCAAGGCCGACGAGCTCGACGACCTCGGGGACCACCTTACGGATGAAACGCCGTGGCTTGCCGATCACCTCCAGAGCGAACGCGACGTTCTCGTACACGTTCTTGTTCGGGAGCAGCCGGAAGTCCTGGAAGACACAGCCGATCCGGCGGCGCAGGTGCGGGATCTTGAAGTTGGACAGTCGGGCGAGGTCCTTGCCGGCCACGTGGATCGCGCCCGAGTTGGGGCGCTCCTCCTTCAGGACCAGGCGGAGAAAGGTCGATTTCCCGGACCCCGAGGGGCCAACGAGGAACACGAACTCGCCCTTGTCGACATCGACGCTGACGTGGTCCAACGCGGGCCGGTTCTGGTTCGCGTAGACCTTGGTGACATTATCAAAATGGATCACGGGCGCATCACGGCATGCCAGTCTAGGGGGTAGGACGGTCGCAGGAGTGGCAGAGGGCCACTTCCACCTCTTGCCGGTCGGGGGGCGCCGGTCATTTACGCTTGATCGACGTTCCGGTTGGCCGGTGCCCAGTCTAGGGGGAAGACTGACACGGAAAGCCCATAACGGAAACAAAACGATTCGGCGCCCGGTAACGAGCGGATAAAGTGGTTCTGACCTCGAAGAGGGAGGACGGCATGAGCTGTGAAGACCTGGTCTGCGCGGGGTGCGCTCACCCCGTGGCCGAGGGCCGCTGCCCCCGCTGCCGCGCATACCGCGCTCAACACCACCACGGCCCGTTCGGCGGCATGACCCCCGCGTTCATCGCGCTGGTGCTGATCGCGCTCTTCTTCCTCACCCTGGCCCTGAGACACCTCAGCGGGGCCTGACGGCGTCTCTGAAGGGGCACGGCCTCACGGGACGCCCGGAGGCGCCCGTGAGGCGAGACGCGGGGCCTACCCGCCCTCGACGCCCGCCTCCTGGCGGCGGGTCCAGCGGATCTCGGCCTCGATGAAGCCGTCCAGGTCTCCGTCGAGCACCGCGCTCGGGTTGCCCGCCTCGGCGCCCGTCCGCAGGTCCTTGACGATCTGGTACGGGTGCAGCACGTAGTTGCGGATCTGCGTGCCCCACGCGGTGGCCGACTCGCCGCGGATCTCGTTCAGCGCCGCCTTCTCCTCCTGCCGCTTGCGCTCCAGCAGCTTGGCCTGCAGGACCACCATCGCGGTCGCCTTGTTCTGCAGCTGCGAGCGCTCGTTCTGGCAGGAGACCACGATGCCGGTGGGCAGGTGGGTCAGCCGGACCGCGGAGTCGGTCGTGTTGACGCCCTGGCCGCCGGGGCCCGAGGAGCGGTAGACGTCGACGCGCAGGTCGTCCTCGTTGATGTCGATGTGATCGGTCGTCTCGACGACCGGCACCACGTCGACGCCCGCGAAGGAGGTCTGGCGGCGGCCCTGGTTGTCGAACGGGCTGATCCGGACCAGGCGGTGCGTGCCGTGCTCGCCGCGGAGGGTGCCGTACGCGTACGGCGCCTTGACCGTGAAGGTCGTCGACTTGATCCCGGCCTCCTCCGCGTAGGAGGTCTCGTAGACGTCCGTCGGGTAGCCCTTGCGCTCGGCCCACCGCAGGTACATCCGCTGGAGCATCTGGGCCCAGTCGGCGGCGTCCACGCCACCGGCCTGGGACTGGATGGTGACGACCGCCTCGCGGGCGTCGTACTCGCCGGACAGCAGGGTGCGGACCTCCAGCGCGCCGATGTCGCTCCTCAGGGACGCCAGCTCGCGGTCGGCCTCCTGCTGGGTGTCCTCGTCGTCCTCGGAGGCGGCCAGCTCGTACAGCACGGAGAGGTCGTCCAGCCGCCGTCCCAGCGACTCGACCCTGTTGACCTCGCCCTGGAGGTAGGAGAGCTTGCTGGTGACCTTCTGTGCGCGCTCCTGGTCGTTCCACAGGTCCGGCGCGGCGGCCTGATCCTCCAGCTCCTCGATCTGCTTGCGAATCGCGCCGAGGTCGAGCACGTCCTGGATGCTGTTCAGCGTCCCGGTAAGCTCGTTGATCTGTTCTGCCGGATCGATGAGTGCCACGTCTGTAAAGGGTACGCGACCTTCGCACCCGATCGTGTACGGCACTCTCCCCCACCATGGCTAGCATGGCCCGCATCGGGGAGCATCGGGAGGTGAACGTGCGCGGACACAGGCGAAGGGGCGTGCTCGCGCTCGCACTGGCACTGGTCGCCGTGACCGCGGCGTGTTCCGATCCCCGTTCCGTCTCCGGTGACGCCCGGTCCGGGCGGAGCCCGTCGGGATCTCCGGCCGGTGACACGTCGGCCGCCCGCCCCACGCCGACGCCGTCACTCCCGGCGCCTCCGGTCACGCTCGACGAGGCGGCGAGGGCACTGGCCGGCTTCCTGGGCGCCGACGGGGTGCTGGGCGCGGCGACCCCGCGCCTGGACGTCGAGCGCAGGCTCATGCTGGAGCAGACCCGCGACGGGCAGCAGGCCCTCACCGCGGCGGTCTTCAGCGGCGCCGTCGAGGCGCTCCCCCCGTACACGTGGGGCACCCCCGAGTTACTGGTCCCGCGTGTGCAGCAGGGGCCCCTCTGGTTCACCGCGATCGTGGACCGCGAGGAGCCCTCGGGCAAGGTCCGCACCGCCGTGCTGACCCTCATCCGACAGGGTGGGGAGGACTGGCGGCTCAGCTCGACCTCGCTGCTCGACGAGGGCATCCGGCCCCCCGAGGTCGCCAAGGACGCCGACGGGTACGCGACGGCGCTGGGCGAGGAGGACACGACCGTGGCGATCAGCCCACGGCTCATGGCCCCGCTGCACGCGACCTCGGCCGAGGAGGGCGAGCGCGGGTTCGCGGCCGGACTGATCGAGAAGAGCCCGCACACGACCGGCTTCGCCGACGAGATCGCGAAGCGGCGCACGGACGGGAAGAGCGAGTGCCTGGGCTACGACTCGATCTTCGCCGCGAGCAGCTATCCGGTGCACGCGTTGCGCACCGCCGACGGCGGCGCGCTGGTCGTCTACTCGCTGATCAGGACGACGACCAGGAGCGTCAAGATAGATCCGTGCGCGTCGGACGCCCGTATCCCGCCGGACGCCAGGAAGCTGACGACGGAGAGCTTCATCCGCGAGGAACTGCGCACCGTCGAGACACAGCTGTACGTGAGCACGGTCCCGGCCAAGGACAGCGGCCGGCCCGCCAGGGTCATCGGTTACCTGGGCGGCCTCACGAAGGTCATCGTGAGCTGACCGGTCCGCCCCGGGGCCCCCCCGGGGGCCCCGGCGGGCGGGGCACCCCGCGGGCGGGGGGGGGGGGTACGTGGGCCCCCACCGGGGGGGGCGGCCCAGCCCCACCCACACGGT
>NZ_JBFAQY010000001.1:670368-695827 GCF_040678965.1 Streptosporangium sp. NPDC049248 | reverse complement strand
GACCCGCGGGCCGCCCAGACCGCGCTGCTAGCGCTCTCCGCCGACGACACCAGGCTGGTCACCTTCCCGCGGGGGACCCGGGCGGACGGCTCACGCCTCGGCGTGCGGGAGGTTGACGGTGGCCGCCAGCGTGCGGATCGCGCGCAGCGCCACCGACAGGGTCGCGAGGTCGAAGTTGTCGCTCTCCCAGATCTCCGACAGGGTCTGCTTCGCCCGCGAGACCGCGGCCGAGTTGGCCTCGGCCCAGCGCGCCAGGCGCTCCTCGGGCGACAGCCCCGGCGCGCTGTGCACCAGGACGTTGTGGGTGAGCGTCGCGTGCGCGGCGTAGAGGTCGTCGCGGAGCGCGGCCCGCGCCATGGAGTTCCAGCGGCTGTCCCTGGGCAGCGCGATGACGCGCTCGCGCAGCCTGGAGAGCTGAAGCCGGTCGGCGAGGTCGAAGTAGACCTCGGCGACGTCGTGCACCGGCCTGTCGGTGCGTGCGGCCACCTCGACCAGGTCGAACGTGGAGTAGGCGGGCACCATCGCGGCGACGCGCTCGGCCAGCTCGGCGGGGACGCCCCGGAAGACGAAACCGTCGCGCCGCTCCTCGAACGCGGCCAGGTCGGCCCCGGTCAGCAGCTTGGGCAGGTGCGGCAGCAGGCCGTTCATGCCCTTGGCGAAGAAGTCGACCGTGGAGGCCAGGTCCAGCGGCGGACGCCGGTTGCCCAGCAGCCACCTGGTGCCCCGTTCGACGAGCTTGCGGGCCTCCAGCTCCATGGCGATCTGGGCGGAGGTGTCGACCTTGTTGTCCAGTTCCTCGATCTGGCGCCAGAGGGTGGGCAGGTCGAAGACCTCGCGCGTCACCAGGTAGGCGCGGGCGATGTCGGGAGTGGACGCGCCGCTCTCCTCACCGAGGCGGAACATGAAGGTGGTCCCGCTGGAGTTGACCAGGTCGTTCACCACACCGGTGGTGATGATCTCCCTCCGGAGCGGGTGGGTGTCCATGTAGGCGCGGACCTCCCCGTCGCGCAGCGCCGAGGGGAAGTAGGACACCAGCCAGGACGTCAGGTAGGGGTCGTCCGGCAGGTCGGAGGCGAGGATCTCGGCGTCGGTCACCAGCTTGGTGTAGGCCAGCAGCACCGAGAACTCCGGCGCGGTGAGCCCGATCCCGGCCTGGCGGCGCTCGGCGAGCGTCTTGTCCGACGGCAGGAACTCCAGCTCCCGGTTGAGCAGGCCGGCCCGCTCCAGCTTGCGCAGCTGGCGCGAGTGGATGTGCAGCATGTCGGTCGCCTGCTCGCGGGCGGCGGCCAGCACCACGTTCTGGTCGTAGTTGTCACGCAGGACCAGCTGGGCCACCTCGTTGGTCATGTCCAGGAAGAGCTGGTTGCGCCGCTTGTCGGTGAGTTCCCCCTCCCGGATCGCCCGGTCCAGAAGGATCTTGATGTTGACCTCGTGGTCGGAGGTGTCCACACCTGCGGAGTTGTCGATGAAGTCGGTGTTGATCAGCCCGCCGTTGAGCGCGAACTCTATCCGGGCGAGCTGGGTGAAGCCCAGGTTGCCGCCCTCGCCGATCACCCTGCAGCGCAGCTCGGCGGCGGTGACCCGCAGGCCGTCGTTGGCCTTGTCGCCGACGTCGGCGTTGGACTCGCTCGACGCCCTGACGTAGGTGCCGATGCCGCCGTTCCACAGCAGGTCGACCGGGGCCCGCAGGATGGCGCTGATCAGGTCGGCCGGGGCCAGCGACGTCACGTCGTCGTCGAGGCCGAGCACGGCGCGCATCTGCGCGGAGATCGGGATCGACTTTGCCGTACGGGGCCAGACGCCGCCTCCGGTGGAGATGAGCGAGTCGTCGTAGTCGGCCCATGAGCTGCGGGGCAGCGCGAACAGCCGGGCACGCTCGGCGTAGCTCCGGGCGACGTCCGGGTGGGGGTCGACGAAGACGTGCCGGTGGTCGAACGCCGCGACCAGCCGGATGTGCTGGGAGAGCAGCATGCCGTTGCCGAACACGTCGCCGGACATGTCGCCGATTCCGGCCACGGTGAAGTCGGTGTTCTGGACGTCGACACCGATCGTGCGGAAGTGGTACTTGACCGACTCCCAGGCGCCTCGGGCGGTGATGCCCATGGCCTTGTGGTCGTAGCCGATCGAGCCGCCGGAGGCGAAGGCGTCGCCCAGCCAGAAGCCGTACTCCTTGGACACGGCGTTGGCGATGTCGGAGAACGTCGCGGTGCCCTTGTCGGCGGCGACCACCAGGTAGGTGTCGTCCTCGTCGTGCCTGACCACGTCGACGGGCGGGACGACCTGACCGTCGACGAGGTTGTCCGTGAGGTCGAGCAGGCCGGAGATGAACATCCGGTAGCAGGCGATGCCCTCGTTCAGGGTCTCCTCCCGCGACCCCGACTTCGGCGGATTTTTGACGACAAAGCCACCCTTGGAGCCGGTGGGAACGATGACGGTGTTTTTCACCATCTGCGCCTTTACCAGCCCGAGCACTTCGGTGCGGAAGTCCTCCATCCGGTCCGACCAGCGCAACCCACCCCGCGCGACCTTGCCGAACCTCAGGTGAACGCCCTCGACCCGGGGCGAGTAGACGAACACCTCGAACTTCGGCCGGGGCAGCGGCAGCACGCTGATCGACGGCGAGTCCAGCTTCAGGCTGACGTACGGCTTGCGCTCGCCGTCGACCTGCTGGAAGTAGTTGGTCCGCAGGGTGGCCCCGATCATCTCCAGGTAGGCCCGCAGGATCCGGTCCTCGTCCAGGGAGGCCACGTCGTCCAGGGCCGCGAGGATCTCCTCGTGCAGCGCGGCGGCCAGGTCCGCGCGGACCTCCACCGGGCGCCGGGGGTTGAGCCTGGCCTCGAACAGGCGCACCAGCAACCGCGCGAGCCGCACGTTGCCCATCAGCACCCGCTCGATGTACTGCTGGCTGAACGTGGTACCCGCCTGGCGCAGGTACCTGGCGTAGACCCGCAGGATCTCGGCCTGCTCCCAGGTCAGGCCGGCGGTCAGGACCAGCCCGTTGAACCCGTCGCTCTCCACCCGCCCGGCCCACAGGGCGCCGAACGCGTCCTGGAAGAGCCGCTTGAACTCGTCCCTGTCCACCTCGGGCGAGGGCGTGTAGCGCAGGCCGAAATCGTAGATCCAGGCGTCCTTGGTCGCCGGGTCGTTGTCCCGGTCGATCTCGTACGGCCGCTCGTCGACCACCTCCACGCCCATCCGCTGGAGCAGCGGCAGCACCCTCGACAGGGAGACGGGCGCGCCGAGGCGGTAGAGCTTGAAGCGACGCTCTCCCTCCGCGGCGTCGTAGGGCTCGTAGAGGTTCATCCCGATCTCGTCGGAGGAGTTGGCCAGCGCCTCCAGGCGGCGCAGGTCGGCGACCGCCATCCGGGCGGGGAAGTCGGCCTTGTACCCCTCGGGGAACGCCGAGGCGTAGCGGCGGACGAGTCCGGGGGCCTCGTCCTCGGGACTCAGCTCGGTGATCGCGGTGGCCAGGTCGTCCTCCCAGGACCTGGTGGCGGCGGCCAGCCTCGCCTCCAGCTCCTCGACGTTCACCGCGTCGGCGTGCAGCGGCCTGCCGCGCTCGCCGCGCACGACCACGTGCAGCCGGGCGAGGGCCGACTCGCCGATCATCGCGCTGTAGTCGAAGGAGGTGCCGCCGAGCGCCCTGAGCAGGATGTCCTGCATCTTGACGCGGATCTTGGTGGTGTAGCGGTCGCGCGGAAGGTAGATCATGCACGAGACGTAGCGACCGTAGTCGTCGGGGCGGAGAAAGACCTTGACCTGCTTGCGCTCGCGGAGCCTGAGCACACCGAGCGCGATCGGCAGCAGCTGCTCCACCGAGGTCTGGAAGAGCTCGTCCCTGGGGAAGGTCTCCAGGATCTCGATGAGGTCCTTGCCGTCGTGGCTGTCCGCGGTCAGGCCGGCGAGCACGATCACCTCGGCCAGCTTGCGCCGGAGCACCGGGACGCGCGAGATCGACTCGCTGTAGGCCACGTGGGTGAAGAGGCCGAGGAAGCGCCGCTCACCGACGACCTCGCCCGAGGCGTCGAAGAGCTTGACGCCCACGTAGTCGAGGTAGGCGGGCCGGTGGACCGTGGCGCGGGTGTTGGCCTTGGTGATGATCAGCATCTGCTGTTTCTCGCGGGCCTTGGCGCGCAACTCGCGAGGGAGCGCGGCGAAGCTACCGGAGTCGGCACGGTCGCTGCGCAGGATGCCCAGCCCGGTCCCGGGCATCGGGTGCAGCCTGTCGCCCTTCTCGCCCTCCTCCAGGCGGTATTCGCGGTAGCCCAGGAAGGTGAAGTGCCCGTCGGCCAGCCAGCGCATCAGCTCCAGGCTGTCCTCCACCTCGGCGGGGTCGAGGGGCGGCGGGTTGGCCGAGATGTCCTCGGCGGTCCGCAGCGCGAGCGCGCGCATCTTGACGAAGTCCTCGACGGCGCCGCGCACGTCCTCCAGGACGCGCTGCAGCTCGGCCTCTATCGACCTGAGCACGGCGAGGTCGGTCTGCCTGTCGATCTCGAAGTGCATCCAGGACTCGGCGAGCATCTGCCCGGTGACGTCCTCCTGGCCGCGGCCGAGCAGCTTGCCGGTCATGTCCCTGCGCACCCGCATCTGCGGGTGGATGACCAGGTGGGTACCGATGTCGTGGCGGTCGAGCTCCATCGTCACCGAGTCGACGAGGAAGGGCATGTCATCGGTGACGATCTCCACAATGGAGAACCCGGGGTCCCAGCCGTGCTCCTCCAGGCTCGGCGTGTAGGCCCGGACCAGGGCTCGGCCCTGGGGGCGCTCCCTGGCGAGCTGCCGCTGGGCGATGGCCGGGCCGTACAGATCGACCGGGTTCCGGCTCAGCAGGTCCTCCGGGGCGACATGCCGGTAGTAGAGCCGCAGAAAGGCGAGCGCCTCCTCCACGCTCACATGGTCGCTGCCAGGTGTGTGCGCGCACGTCTCGGCGGCACTCCTCAGCAGCTCGTCCTTGGCCTCGTCGAGCGGCATGTCGCTCTCACTCCTTTGTGAGGGATTTTGCACATTTTGATGAGGAATCATGTTGAAACTCATGATTCCCGCCAGGGAGAAAGTGATGTCTCCACACCCGAGTTCCGGTGCTCGGCGCCCTCTTCGGGCCGCCCGTTCCCGGTCACGCTCCTCGTTCGGAGAACCGGGGCGCGGAACGCCCGCCACATGGTGGCCGTCTCGTCACGGGTGGGTGGGGTTCCGGCCAGTCGCCTCGGCTCGTCATGTGAGCCGAGATCTCTCACCGTCGCCCGCGGAGAACGAAAGGTCTCCGAGTCGGAGACGACGGACTCTCCCCGGGAGATGGCGGTAGGGCAATCATTCCACAGGGTCGCCTCGGCGAGGCTACGGCGCAGCCGGGCGAGTCGGGTCTCGCTCCCTGCACCTCGCCCGGCGGGCGGGGCCGTCCGGCCCGCACTCCGCCCATCGGGCTTGGCCCGTGGCACGACACCTCCAGTGGCCCTTTCCCCGATCCTCGTTGACCGGGGCACACCACCGTTACTGATATCACCCGAAAACCGGCCAAACGTCAATGTGACATTCGGCCGTCGTCCCTGGAGTTGGAGCGGTCCCGCCGGAGCCCGTCGAGAAATCCGGGAACCTCGCTCAGTTCCCGGAGCTCGATCTGGCACTCCTCGCACGTCATGAGGTGACGTTGGAACGCCTCATGGTCCTCTTCGTCGAGCACCCCGAGGGCGTACGCCGCCACGTCATGATGCGGGGAGGGGAACATCAGCTCGCGACACCTCTCTCCTTCAGGACCTTTCGGAGAGCCCGGATCCCGTAGTAGAGCCGGGACTTGACCGTACCCGGCGGTATCCCGAGGATCTCCGCCGCCTCGTTAATCGTACGGTCCCGTAGGTAAGTCTGCTCGATGACTTCGCGGTGTTCTGGGGACAGTTCTCGCAACGCCTCGGCGACGATCATCGCCTCCAGCGCGCGATCGGCTCCGTCGGGAACCGGCACGGCGTTCGCGTCGGCGGGTTCGACCTCCTGTGGTCTGGTCCCTCGCCTGCGACGACCGTCGATGACGATACGGCGGGCGACGGTGAGGAGCCAGGCCCACAGCAGACCCGGCTCTCGTTGCAACCTCCCTGCGTTGCGCCAGGCTCGGACGAGCGTCTCCTGGACGACGTCCTCCGCCCATTGCAGGTCGTTGCCGGTGGCTTTGCGCACATGACGGAGCAAGGGGACACCGAACTCCCGGTACAGGTCCTCTACCAGGACGACATCGGTGTCCGTGCTCTCGAACCGACTGTCGAGTTGACGACGCACGGGCACATCTTTACACCTTCGTTATCAGTCACGTCTGCAACTCCTACAACTCCAGTCATTTCTGACTATCCGCTCACTTCCTGTGAACCACCCCGGGCGGCACCGCGTACCTCCCACCAAGTGCGCCCGCACCGGCGGGCCTCGGGGAAAGGAAACGACATGGCAGTGCGGCACATCCCGTGGCCGGTCGGAACCGCCCTCCTCCCGGCGCACCCGGTCCCCCTCGGGCCGGGCGGCACGTTCGCCGTCGCACCGGACGCCGAGAGGCCCCTGTCGAAGGCCGGTATCTGAGAGCGGAACCGGGCCATGTCCAGATCACTGTTCCGCCGCTTCAAGAACGGCGAACCCCTGCTGTTCGTGGTCTTCATCGCGGTCGCCGCGGTGGCGGTCGTCCTGATCACCCCACCCGGCGGCACCGCGTCCCTGGCCACCGAGGGCTGGACCCAGACCCCGCAGGGGCCCCTGGGGCCGGCCGACCGCGATCTGCTGGTCAAGGTCCGTCTGGCCGGGCTCTGGGAGATCCCCAGCGGCCAGCAGGCCCAGCAGCGGGCCGCGAGCAAGCGGGTGAAGGAGGTCGGCATGCACCTGATGACCGACCACCTCAAGCTCGACGAGGAGGTCCGCGCCCTCGCCGCCAAGCTGAACGTGCCGCTGCCCAGCCGGCCCAACACCGACCAGCAGTCCTGGATGGCGCAACTGGCGGCGGTGAACGCCGGCGCCGAGTACGACCTGCTGTTCACCCGGCTGCTGCGGCAGGCCCACGGCAAGGTCTTCACGGTGGTCGCCGCGGTGCGCGCGGGCACCCGCAACGACCTGGTCCGGCCATTCGCCCAGCGGGCGGTGGAGGTGGTCATGAAGCACATGACCCTGCTGGAGAGCACGGGGCTGGTCGACTACTCGACCCTGCCGGAGCCTCCCGCCCCCTCGCCGCCGCCCGTCACAGCCGCTCTCGACACACCTGTGAGGAGAGAACACGCATGAAACACATGAAACGCCCGCTCGTCTCTCTGTCGGCGCTGGCGCTCGCCGCCGGCACGCTCACCACCGTCACGTTCACGGTGGCGCGCCCGGCCCCCGCCTACGCCGACCACTGCGACCCCGCCGAACAGGGCCGGAACCAGCGGCAGAACCAGGAGCCCCCGACGGACGCCCCTGCCGAGAGTCCTCCGGCACAGGACCAGCCCGCCCAGGACCAGCCCGCTCAGGACCAGCCCGCTCAGGAGCAACCGGCACAGGACCAACCCGCGCAAGACCAGCCGGCGCAGAACCCGCCCGCCCAGGACCGGCCCGCCCAGGACCAGCCCGCCCAGGACCAGGCCGCCGACGCGCCCCCCGCGGCCGGAAGCCTCGTCCAGGCGGCTCCCACACAGCCGCCGACCGCCCCCGAGGAGTCCGCCGACCAGCAGGCCGCCCAGAACAGCACCGACTCCTCCCGCCGCAGGCAGCCCACGCAGGCCCCCAGTCAGGCGCCCACTCAGGCGACCACCGATGCCCCGCCGGCCGACACGCCCACGGACGCTCCCCCCGGCCAGACGCCCGCTCCCCCGCAGGACGAGCAGGAGTGCGCCGACCTCGGGCCGTTCTCCGAGGACTTCATAGACATCCGGCAGGTCCAGCGGAACTTCCAGGACGTCAGGACACGGCGCGGCGGCTCGGGCGGCACCTTCACCTCCCGGTGCGGCAGGAACGAGAACGGCCACCGCAACCCGGACAACTTCATCGTGGCCCCGGGGGTGAGCAACGGCGCCCACCACATCCACGACTACGTCGGGAACCTGTCGACCGACGCCTTCAGCACCGACCAGTCCCTGGCCGCGGCGGGCACCACGTGCGCGCTCGGCGACCGCTCGACCTACTTCTGGCCGGTCCTGCGCGACCGCACGTCCGACGCCAACGCCCAGGACCCGGACGGCAACGTCGGCACCATCCTGCGGGCCCGCCAGGTGAGCCTGCAGTTCCGCGGCAACCCGGTGGCCAGGGTGACCGCCATGCCGCGCTTCATCAGGATGATCACCGGTGACGCCAAGGCCGCCACGAACGGCGGTGCGAACGCCCTGGCCAAGTGGACCTGCACCGGGTTCACCAACCGGATCACCACCAAGTACCCGCTCTGCCCCCAGGGCAGCCTGCTCGTGCGGATCCTGGACTTCCCCAGTTGCTGGGACGGCCAGAACACCGACAGCGCCAACCACCGCACGCACGTGCTGTTCCCCGACGCGGGCGGCGCCTGCCCGTCCGATACCAGGCCGATCCCGCAGCTGCGGATGACCCTGGTCTACTCCACCCCGCGCACGGCCTCCTTCGCGCTGGACGCCTTCCCCGAGCAGCGCCACAACCCCGTCACCGACCACGCCGACTTCGCGAACGTGATGCCCGACCGGCTCATGAGGTTCGCCGTCGACTGCATCAACCGAGGGCGTCGCTGCTGACGTCGCCGCTGAGGGCGTCCCCCGGAGCCGCCGCTCCCCGTCTCCGCGCCTCTTCCACCCCCCGCGGAGGCCGGGGAGCGGCATCTCGCAGTACCCGAGTCCATCCCCCTCGCACGCAGACGTCGTCGAGCCGCTTCGCAGACAGGAGCAACAGGTGGGTAACAGACGGACTCCGCGACACACCCGCTCGGAGGCCGGGACAAGTCTCGACCGAAGACCCGCCAGGATCGGTCTCGGTGCCACGATCACGGTCTCCGTGGTCGGCCTGCTCATGCTCGGGCGGACCGCGCCCGGCATGGAGATGGCCGCGACCGTCCGCGGGGTCTTCTCGTTCTTCGGGGGCGTGATCGCCCTCGTGTCGTTCACCGCGACCGTGGCACTCGGCCTGCTGTCGGCCGACCGGATCGTGCTGCCCGTCCTGGGCCGGATCCGCTCCCAGTTCGCGCACCGGGCCACCGCCATGATCGGTATGGGCTTCCTGGGCATCCACGTCACCATGAAGATCATCGAAAGCAGGACCTCTCCCGCCTCCGCCGTGGTCCCGCTGGCCACCGGCGGCCAGGGGCTGTACGTCGGTTTCGGCGCCATCGCCTTCGACCTGATGATCCTCGTCTTCCTCACCGGGGTCGCCCGGGCCAGGTTCGCGGAGAACAGCAGGCCGTGGCTCTGGCGGCTGCTGCACGGCTCCGCCTACCTGGCGTGGCCGCTGGCGGTCCTGCACGGGCTGACCGCGGGCCGCCGTCCCGCCGAGTGGGTGACCTGGAGCTACGTGATCTGCCTGGTCGCGGTGGGCGCCGCCCTGCTGATCAGGGTGATCTCCGAGCTGCAGCCCGAGCAGGTCCCGGTGCGCGAGGAGGCGACCGTGGAGGTGCCCGCCGCCGCGGAGCTGACCCCGCCCACGAGCATCGTCGGCCGCATCCCGCGCCAGGTGCGCGAGAACCCACCGGAGCTTCGCCGCATCGGAGGCGTCGGATGATCCCCTACCGCGTTCCCCCGGTCCGGCAGCTGGGGCCGGCCCGGCTGACCGCCGGGCTGGAGGACTGCCGCAGGATGGACCTCGCGGCCCACCGCGACATGCACGGCACGGCGCCCGGCATGTCCGGCGAGGAGCTGGCGGCGCTGGCCGACGAGGTGGACATGCGCGGGCGGGGCGGGGCCGCCTTCCCCTTCGCCCGCAAGGTCCGCGCGGTGATGGACAAGAAGCCGGAGAAGATCGTCCTGGTCAACGCGGCCGAGGGCGAGCCGGCCAGCAGCAAGGACACGATGCTGCTCACCAGGACCCCCCACCTGGTCATCGAGGGCGCGCTGCTCGCGGCGGGCGCGATCGGCGCCAAGCAGGTCGTGATCGCGACGGTCGAGGGCGGCATGGGCCAGACCTCCGTCACCACCGCGGTCGAGGAGCGGGGCATCGGCGACCAGGTCCGGGTGGCCGGCATCGTCGAACGGTTCATCTCCGGTGAGGGCGGCGCCCTGGTCAGGTCGGTGAACGGGCAGATCGGAGAGCCGCCGGGCCGCAAGGTCAGGGCCGTCGAGAGCGGGGTGAACGGGCTGCCCACCCTGCTGTCCAACGCCGAGACCTACGCCCAGCTCGCGGTCCTCGCGACCCTGGGCGCCGAGCGATACGCCGACGTCGGCACGGCGCGCGAGCCCGGCACCGTGCTGCTCACCGTGGGAGGTTCGGCCAAGGCCCCGGCCGTCGTCGAGGTCGCGACCGGCACGCCGCTCTACGCCGTGCTGGACGCCTGCCAGGCCTCCACCGGCGACGGCGTGCTGGTCGGCGGCTACCACGGCGGATGGCTCCACCCGGACGCCGCGGCCGTGGCGACCGTCTCCCGGCAGGGCATCTCCGAGGCGGGCGGCCGGCTCGGCGCCGGGATCATCGTGCCGCTCGGCGGGGAGACCTGCCCGCTGGGCGAGACGGTCAGGGTGGCGCGATACCTGGCCGACCAGTCGTCGGGGCAGTGCGGCCCGTGCCGTCTCGGCCTCCCGGACGTCGCGCGGTCGATGGCCGAGTTCATGGGCGGCTCCGCCGCCGCCCTGGACGAACTGCGCGCCAGGGCGGCGAGCGTCAAGGGCAGGGGCGCGTGCTTCCACCCCGACGGTACGGCCGGGTTCGTGCTGTCGGCGCTGGAAGCCTTCCCCGACGACATCGAGGAACACCTCCTGCACGGCACCTGCGGGCGCCCGGTGCACGGCGTGCTCCCCCTTCCCCCGCAGGAGAACGAGCCCGAGGTGAGGTTGACCGTGGACTGGACCCGCTGCCAGGGCCACGGCCTGTGCGCCCGGCTCGCCCCCGACCTCGTCCGGCTCGACGAGCACGGCTACCCGGTGTTCGGCCGCGACACCGTACCCGCCCAGTTCCGGCGGATGGCCCGCAGGGCCGTCGAGATGTGCCCCGCCCTCGCACTGCGCGTGGTGCGGGGGACCTGACCCCGTCGAGACCCGTCGCGCGAAGGGTGATGTGAATGTGACCAACCAGGTGATGGGTGCGGTCGTCCTATCGGGTAGTCGACACGGAACCTCGGGGAGAACGCATGCGGACCGCTCCTGACAGGCGGGCATTCCTTCGTACCGGCGGCCTGGCCGCTCTGGCACTGGGCGCTCAGGGCGCACCCGCCCTGGGCGCCACCGCCGGCATGACCGGCCGGGATACCACGGGCGCCGTGAGCGGCCCGCGGCCCGCCGACTGGCGGGCCCTGGCCGACGGGCTGGCCGGCAAGGTCATCCGGCCCGGCGACGCCTCGTACGACAGCGCACGACGGCTGTTCAACCCCACCTTCGACGCGGTGCGGCCCGCGGGCGTGGCCTACTGCGCCAACCCCTCCGACGTCGCCGAGTGCGTCGGCTTCGCACGCCGGCTGAACGTGCCGCTGGCCGTGCGGTCCGGCGGGCACTCCTACGCGGGCTGGTCCACCGGGACCGGCCTGGTCCTGGACGTGTCCCGGATGAGCAAGGTGAGCCACGCCGCCGGGCGGGCGAGGGTCGGGGCGGGCGCCAAGCTGATCGACGTCTACGACAGGCTCGCCGCGAGCGGGGTCAGCATCCCCGCCGGGACCTGCGCCACGGTCGGGGTGAGCGGGCTGGCCCTGGGCGGCGGTATCGGCGTGGTCTCCAGGAAGTACGGCCTGACCTGCGACGTGATGGAGTCCGTCCAGCTCGTCACGGCCGATGGACAGTTGCTGACCTGCGACGCGAACCGCAACGCCGACCTGTACTGGGCCTCACGGGGTGGCGGCGGGGGCAACCTCGGCGTGGCGGTCTCCTTCGAGTTCCGGACCCACCCGGCCCGCGAGGTCACGGTGTTCTTCCTGCACTGGCCGTGGTCGAAGGCGGTCAGGGCGCTGCGCGCCTGGCAGGCGTGGGGCCCCTCGGCCCCGGACGCCCTGTGGTCGGGCATGCACCTCAGCCGCGACGGCGGGACGGACGTGCAGGTCGTCGGGCTCTACCTCGGCGGCAGGGCCGACTGCGAGCGGCTGCTCGACCGGCTGGCCGACGCGGCCGGGTCGCCCTCGTCGAGCTACGTCCGGCAGACCTCCTACCGCCAGGCCATGCTGACCATGGCGGGTTGCGGCTCGCTCTCGGTCGCCCAGTGCCACCTGGGCGGGTCCCTGCCGGGGCAGACCAGGGGCGGACGGCTGTCCAGGGACACCTTCACCGCCAAGTCGCACATGGCCTACCGCCCGCTCTCCGAGGCCGGGGCCGGGGCCCTGGTCGCCCAGGTCGCCCGCCCCGGCAACCACACCGTGCTGCTGGACGCCCTCGGCGGCGCCGTCGCCCGGGTCCGCCCCGACGCCACCGCCTTCCCGCACCGGACCGCCCTCTACAGCGTGCAGTACTACGCCCACCGCGCCGGAGCGGCCACCTGGGCCAGGACCGCGCACGCGGCGATGCGACCCCACTTCGGCGACCACGCCTACGTCAACTACACGGACCCCGAGCTCGGCGGCTGGCGCACGGCCTACTACGGGGCGAACGCCACCAGGCTCGCCCAGATCAAGGCCGCCCGCGACCCGGGCCGCCTGTTCCGGCTCCCCCAGGGAATCTGACCCCGGGACCGCCCGGACCACCGGCTGATCGGCGGGTCCCGCCCCGAGACATCGTCCTCCCGGGCCGGATACGGTGTGGCGACCGGCTCGGGAGGCACAGTGGCGGCAGCGGCGCGCATCGCGTGGTCATGGTGTGCCCTGACCCTGGTGCTGACCGTGCTCGCCGTCGTCCTGACCATCCTCAACGGGACGAATCCGCTCGTCCTGTCCCACCTGCTGTTCGTGGCGGCCTGCGCGCTGGCGGGCTGCCTCATCGGTTCGCGCCGCCCCGAGCACGGGGTGGGCCGGCTGTTGACGGTGAGCGCGTTCTGCTTCGCGCTCATGGAGTTCTCCGGGCAGTACGCGATCCTCGGCCTCGTCACCCGCCCCGGGCTGCCACTGGCCGAAGCCCTGGCCTGGCCGCAGACCTGGCTCTGGGTGCCGGCGAACCTGTCGGCCTGTCTTATCCCGCTGTTCTTCCCCGACGGGCGACTGTCCTCATCGGGAGCGCGCCGCCTGGTGATCGGCGCCACCGCCGTGGGAGCGATGGCCGTGGTGGCCGGCGCGCTCCGGCCCGGCGAGAGCAGTCAGGTCACCGCGGGCAGCGGCGTGGTCAACCCGCTTGGAGTGGCCGGCCTCGCGGACACGGCGCCGGTGATGGAGACGGCGACGACCGCCCTGTTCGCCGTGGTTTTCGCCGTGGGCGCGCTGGACCTGAGCGCGCGTGCTCTCCGGAGCGGCGGCCGGAAGCGCCGCCAGATCGCCTGGCTGGTCTATGTGATCGGCATCGAGGTGGTGCTCGTCTCGGCCAGGTTGGCGGCCGGGCTGACCGACGACCTCCCCGGCTCCATCTGGCCCGCGACCAACACCCTGTGGGAGCTGGCCGGCGGGGCGGGCATGACCCTCCTGCCGGTCGCCATCTGCGTCGCGATCCTGCGCCACCGGCTCTTCGACATCGACCTGGTGATCAACCGGACGCTGGTCTACGCGCTGCTGTCCGGGTGCGTGACCGGCGGGTACGTGGTCGTGGTCGGCTACCTCGGCGCGCTCTTCCCCGCCGGGGACCTGCCGATCTCGATCCTGGCCGCCGGGCTCGTGGCCCTCGCCTTCGCACCGCTGCGGGAACGGCTGCAGGGCTGGGTCAACCTGCTGACCTACGGGGAGCGTGACGACCCGTACGCGGTGCTCACCCGCCTGGGCCGCAGGCTGGAGAGCACCGCCGAGCCGGGCACCGTGCTGCCGGGGGTCGCCCGGTCGGTCACCGAGGCACTGCGCCTGCCGTACGCGGCGGTCGAGACGGCCGAGGGCGCACGGTACGCGTCCGGCACGCCCGGCGGGGAGCTCCTGCGGCTGCCGCTGACGTACAACGGCGAGCGGGCCGGCGACCTCATCCTGTCGCCCCGGCCGGGAGAGAGCGGATTCGGCCCCCGTGACCTGCGCGTCCTCGCCGACCTGGCCAGGCAGATCGCGGTGGCCGTGCACGCCGTACGGCTCTCCGCCGACCTGCGACGCTCGCGGGAGCGGCTGGTGATGGCCCGCGAGGAGGAGAGGCGCAGGCTGAGGCGCGACCTGCACGACGGGCTCGGACCCACGCTGGCCGCGCTGACCATGCGTGCCGAGGCCGTG
Organism: Streptosporangium sp. NPDC049248; assembly: GCF_040678965.1. NCBI lineage: Bacteria > Bacillati > Actinomycetota > Actinomycetes > Streptosporangiales > Streptosporangiaceae > Streptosporangium > Streptosporangium sp. NPDC049248. Next base: position 681,483 of record NZ_JBFAQY010000001.1, on the reverse strand, counting down.
CACGACCTGGTCGAGGACGAGCACGCGCGGCGGCTGCTGGCCGAGATCGTCTCCGACGCCGAGGCCGCGGTGGCCGACGTGCGGACCCTGGTGGACGGCCTGCGCCCACCCGCGCTGGACTCCCTGGGGCTGCTCGGCGCGCTCCGCGCCCACACGGTCCGGCAGCCGTCCGGCCTGCGCGTGGCCCTGCGCGCCCCGGACGACCTGCCGCCGCTGCCGGCCGCCACCGAGGTCGCCGCCTACCGGATCGCGTCCGAGGCGCTGGCCAACGTGCGCAGGCACGCCGGAGCGACCCGCGCCGAGCTGCGGATCGAGGTGTCGGACGGCACCCTGAGGCTGGAGGTCTCCGACGACGGCCGGGGGATACGCCAGGAGGTGCCCGTCCCCGGCGGTCCCGCGGGGCCGGGCCGGGTGGGGGTCGGGCTGGCGTCGATGCGGGAGCGTGCCGTGGAGTTGGGCGGATCATGCGTGTTCGAGGAGCCTCCGGGAGGCGGGACCCTGGTCAGGGTCGCGCTGCCGGCGGCCGAGGAAGGAGACAGCGGTGATCCGGGTCCTGCTGGTTGACGACCATCCGGGTTTTCGCGCGGGGCTGCGGACCCTGCTGGCGACGGCCGAGGGGATCGAGGTCGCCGACGAGGCGGCCAGCGGCGAGCAGGCGCTGGCCCTGGTCGGGCGGGCGCAGCCCGACGTGGTCCTGATGGACCTGGCGATGCCGGGGATGGGCGGGGTCGCGGCCACCGAGCGGCTCACCCACGACCACCCGCACATCCGGGTGGTCGTGCTCAGCATGTCGGACGACGACGACTCGGTGTTCGCGGCCATGCGGGCCGGCGCCAAGGGCTACGTTCTCAAGGGCGCCAGGAAGGCGGAGATCGTCCGGTCCGTGCAGGCGGTGGCCGAGGGCGAGGCCATCTTCGGCCCGGCCATCGCCACCCGGCTGGTGAGCTATTTCGGCGAGCAGGGGCGCGAGCAGGGGCGGGAGGAGGCGCTGCCCGAGCTGACCAGACGGGAGCGGGAGATCCTCGGCCTGGTCGCCGAGCATCTGACGAACCCGCAGATCGCCGCCAGGCTCGGGCTGAGCCAGAAGACCGTGCGCAATCACGTGTCGGCCGTCTTCACCAAGCTCCAGGTGGCGGACCGGGCACAGGCGATCATGCGCGCGCGGGAAGCGGGGCTGTGACCTCCCCACCGGCCTTCCCGCCCCACTCGGCGTCCGGCATCCGCAGCACGCGCAGCGCGATCCAGCCGTACGCGGCCAGGTGGAACAGGGCGCCCGTCGCCTGCACGGCCGGCGCCTGGTCGACGGCCAGGAAGGGGACCAGCGTTCCCGCGAACGCGGCGACCGGCACCCACCAGGGGGCGATCCTGACCACGGCCAGCGCGATGAGCAGGGTGAACAGCCCGACGTGGGCGAGGAAGGCGGGCAGCAGCATGCCGAACAGGAATCCCCACAGCTCACCGGCCCGCGCCGTGACCATCTCCGCCTGCGCGTCGGGCAGCGTCTGGGCCAGGGCCAGGTCGTAGAAGTCGGTGGTGAAGAGCGTCAGCGCGTGCCCGGAGCCGATCAGGCCGATCGCGGCCCCCACGTTGCTCGTCCTCGGGGCGCGGCTGCGCAGCAGGTGGGCCAGGGCGAAGGTCACCGGGATGAGGGCGAGCGCGGCCCACAGGTAGAGAAGCGCGCTGACCTGCACCGTCGTCGCGTTCTCACGGAAGATCGCGGGGGCGTGGCTTTTTCCCGGCGGCGAGGTGAGGAAGGCGAGGAACTCCAGCAGCGGCCAGACGAGCAGGGCGATTCCGGCGACGATCCGGCGGAACGAATCAGGATTTTTCATCACCTGGACAGCGAACCCGGATCCCGTCCCAGGCCGCCTGGGCCGATGCCCCCGGTTCCCGGGAGAAATGTCCCCGGAGCCCGGGACCACCCCGCCGCGGCCCCGGGACGCACTCGAAACGCAGCCAGGAGCGCGCCTCGGGCGCGCCACGGCGGCCTCCGCGGTTCGGACGGCCCGGAAAGGGCCGGTCCCCGAAAAGCCGGTGCCCGAGGAGACCGTGCCCGGTGACGTGACGTGACGGGGCTTGGCACGGCGGTCAGCGCCGGGCGGTGTCGGCCTCCGGAACGAAGTGGGGAAGGACCTCGGGGTTGGCCATGGCGTCGAGGTTGGCGGCCTTCTCCGGGGGAACGCCGAGCAGGATCTTGCGGATCGGGACCTCCAGCTTCTTGCCACTGAGCGTGCGGGGAATGCCGGGAACCTCGATGATCTCGTTCGGCACATGGCGTGGGGAGAGCCTCTCCCTGAGCTCCCGGCGCAGGCGCATGATCAGGGCGTCCTGCAGCGTCTCCCCCTCGACCAGGGTGACGTACAGCAGCAGGCGGCCCTCCTGCCCGAGCTGGCCGGTGTCGATCACCAGACTGTCGGCGATCTCCTCGAAACCCTCCACCACGCGGTAGAACTCGCTGGTGCCCATCCGCACCCCGCCCCGGTTCAGTGTCGAGTCGGAGCGGCCGTAGATCACCGAACCCCCGTCAGGAAGGATCTTGATCCAGTCGCCGTGCCGCCAGACCCCGGGGTACTCGGAGAAGTAGCTGTCGCGGTAGCGCGACCCGTCCGGGTCGTTCCAGAACATCACCGGCATCGACGGCATCGGCAGGGTCACCACTAGCTCGCCGACCTCGCCGATCACCGGCCTGCCCGACGGATCGAAGGACTCCACCTTCGCCCCCAGGCAGCGACAGGGGATCACACCCGCCCGGACCGGGAGCAGCGGGACCGCGCCGACGAAGCCGGTGCACACGTCGGTGCCCCCGGAGAACGAACCGAGCTGCACGTCCGGCAGCGCGTCGTGCACCCAGCCGAACCCCTCGGGCGGCAGCGGCGAGCCGGTGGACCCGAGCCCCCGCAGCCGGTCGAGGCCCGACGGCTTGAGGCCGGCCTTCATGGACGCGATCACGTACGGAGCACCCGTACCGAAGTAGGTGACCCCCTCCTCGGCGGCCAGCCGCCAGAGCGCGTCAGTCTGAGGATAGGTCGCCGCCCCGTCGTAGAGCACCACGGTCGAGCCGACCAGCAGGCCGCCGACGAGGTAGTTCCACATCATCCAGCCGGTGGTGGTGTACCAGAAGAAGACGTCGTCCTCGCCCAGATCCTGGTGGAAGGAGATCGCCTTGAGGTGTTCGAGCACCACACCGCCGTGGCCGTGCACGATCGGCTTGGGCAGCCCGGTGGTGCCCGAGGAGTAGACGATCCAGAGCGGATGCCCGAACGGCACCGGCTCGAAGTCGAGCGGCCCCGCGACGGAGCGCAGCTCCGCCCAGCTCACCGTACGGACCCCGATCCCGGGCACCGGAGCGTCCGCCGCGGTCTCCCGCGCGGCCGCCGCGCCGGAGCCGTCGGGGGTGTCCGCGCCCCGCACGTCCTCGGCCGAGATCCGGACCCGCGCCACCAGCGTCGGCAGCCTGGCCGCGATGTCGTCGACGACCGCGCCTCGGTCGAAGTTCCTGCCGTTGTAGTCGTAGCCGTCGACCGCGATGAGCACCTTCGGCTCGATCTGGGTGAAACGGTCGATCACGCTGGACGCCCCGAAGTCGGGCGAGCAGGAGGACCAGACGGCTCCCAGGGAGGCGGTCGCCAGGAAGGCGATCAGCGCCTCGGGAACGTTCGACACGTAGGCCGCGACCCGGTCGCCCCGTCCGACCCCCAGTGCCACCAGGCCCGCGCGGACCCGCGCCACCTCCTCGGCCAGCTCGCCCCTGGTGAACGTCCGCCGCCCGCCCACCTCGTCGCGGGCGACCACCGCGAGCCGCCCGGGGTCGGAGACGGCCCCGCGCAGCGCGTTGGCCGCGTAGTTCACCGTCGACCCGGCGAACCATTCCGTGCCGGGCATCTCCCCCGATATGACCGGCCCGTCACCGCGCTCCCCCGCGACCCCGAAGTAGTCCCAGATCGACGTCCAGAACTCGGCCGGGGCGTCAACCGACCACTGCCACAGGGACTCGTAGTCACCGGCCCGGCCCAGCCACTCCGCATAACGGGTGACCTTCGCGTTCCTCACAACCTCCGGGGAGGGCTCCCAGAGCAGCGCACCTTCCTCAACCATGGCCCTATCCTCTCGGCGCCCCAGCCGAATGTCATCCCCGAGGTTCACATATCGCCCCGGCACACCGTGTGGGCCGACCACACACGCCCTCGCCGGCACCTCTGGGAAATCCGTCACCACCAGCGCCGATATCCATTCGGATATCGATCTCACCATGTCCCAAATATTGGACATAAGGGACAACTCTCTGGTCTTCTCTGTCCCCGACGAGGAAGGGCGACCACTGCCATGAGGCTGAGACATCTGATCACCGCGACCACGCTGGTGCTGGTGACCGCGAGCGCGGGCACTGTATGGGCACTGCGCACCGAGGGCTCGCCCGAGGAGACCGCGGAGATGTTCCTGACCGCGTGGGGCCGGCAGGACTACACGGCGATGCGTGCGCTGACCGTCAAGCCGCCGGACGACTTCGAGCGCTGGTACCGGCGTTTCCGCACCGACCTGAAGCTGACGGGGGCCACCTTCAGGGTGCGGGGAGACGCCCGGGACGGCGAGCCGGTCACCGTCGGGTTCCGCGCGGCGCTGGAGGGGCCCGTGGACTGGGCCTACGAGGGGTCGCTGAAGCTGGTCGAGCACGAGCGCACCTGGCGGGTGAAGTGGAGCCCGGCCGCCGTCCACCCCAGGCTCGGAACGGGCCTGCGGATCAAGACCGCGCTGGTCAAGGCCGAGCGGGCGCCGATCCTCGCCGCCGACGGCACCCGGATCGACACCCCTGCCACGCCAGGCTCGGTGCAGCAGCTCGTCGAGGGACTCACCCAGACGTACGCCTCCCGCCTCACCGGCACCGCGTCCGCGCGGGTCGATCTGGTGAAGGGCACTCAGAAGGTCGCCACGCTCGCCACCGCCACCGCCAAGGCGGGCCGGGAACTGCGCACCACCATCGACCTGGACGTCCACCGCGCCGCCGCCTCGGCCCTGGAGGCGGTGGACAAGCCGGCCTCACTGGTCGTGCTCCGGCCGTCGACCGGCGAGATCCTCGCCGTGGTCAACAAGCCGGGCGGATTCAACCGGGCGCTGCTGGGCCACTACCCGCCGGGTTCGACCTTCAAAGTGATCACCGCCTCGGCCCTGGTCGCCGACGGTATGACCGCGGACGAGCGGGTGAGCTGCCCGGCCGAGCAGAACATCGGCGGCTTCGCCTTCCACAACGCCGGATTCAAGGACTACGGCACGCTCCCGTTCAGCACGGCGTTCGCGCACTCGTGCAACACCACGTTCGGCGCGCTCACCGTGGACCGGCTCGGCGGGCAGCGGCTCGCCGCCCTCGCCGGGAGCTTCGGGTTCGGTGCCCCCGTCCAACCCGGCGTGCCCGCGGTACGGGCCGAGTTCCCCGCGCCCAAGGACGACACCGACCTCGCATCGGCCTCGATCGGCCAGGGCCGGGTGCTGGCGAGCCCGCTCAACATGGCCACGGTCGCCGCGGCGATCGCCGACGGCTCCTGGCGTCCGCCCCGCCTGGTGGCGGCCTCCCTGCTGCCCGAGGCCGAGCCCCGGAAACTGGAACCCGAGATCCTGCGGGCACTGCGCACGCTGATGCCCGCGGTGGTGGTGGAGGGCACCGCGAGCGCGGTCTCCTTCCCCTCCGGCACGGCGGGCAAGACCGGGACGGCGGAGTTCGGCTCGGGCAAGGAACCGCCGTCGCACGCCTGGTTCATCGGCTACCGGGGAGACCTGGCCTTCTCCATCGTGGTGGAGGGCGGCGGCGCCGGCTCCACGGTGGCCGCCCCCATCGCGAGCCGCTTCCTGACCGGCCTCCCCCAGCGATGACCCACACCGGCGGACCGCTGATGGTTGATCACCATCTTGCCGAGGTGGCTGACCGGGAATGCGGGAATCGGCTGCCGACGGCCCATCGCGCTGTCGGGTTCATGCCGCCCGCCCGCTTGGCGGGAGTCAGCGGCCTGCGGGGAAGTGGCCGGCGTGGCGGGCCGGGGAGGTGAGGCCGGCGACGGCGGCCACCACCTCCGAGGGGTTGGCGAGGTCGGGCAGGACCGCGTCCGCCCCGGCCTCGCGCAGCTCGGCCGCCAGGGAGCGCCCGGAGGCGACGCCGATCATCGCGGCCCCGGCGATCCTGGCGGCCTGGACGTCCCTGGCCGAGTCGCCGATCAGCACGGTGTTGCTCCCGTCGAAGATCGCCCCGTACTTCTGCTTGGCCCGGCCCTGCGCGACCTGCAGGAGGGTGGCCTTGGGATAGACCTCCTCGCCATAGCCGCCGATCTCGAAGTCGACGTGTTCGTCGAGGCCGAACGCGGTCAGCTTGTGCACGGCGTTGCTCTTGATCGTGCCGGTGAGTACCGACTGGATCACGCCGTCGAGCTTTGCCACCGCCTTCAGCGCGTCGCGGGCCCCGGGCATCATCCGGCCGTCCTTGGCCAGGCGCCTGCGCCTGGTCCCGAAGGATTCGGCCAGCGCGTCGAGGAACCTGGGGAGGTGGTCGTCCCCGGCGACGATCCCGTTGATGGCGAGCATCTCGAAGACGATCTCAGAGTCCGGGCGCCCGTTGGGCTGGGTCAGCTTGACCAGGGGCCTGCCGGTGACAGCGCGGAAGGCCTCCGCGTATGCCTCGCGGGTGACGATGGACACGTCGACCAGGGTGAGGTCGATGTTCCAGAGAACGAGGCGGTTGATCGGAGCCTCCCGGAATGGGTGCGGATGCCCAGAGTACGACCCGAGGCGGATGGCGACCGCCTCCAATGCCGAAAACGTTAGTTTTGGGGGGGTTGCCCTGCGACGGTGACCCGTTCGCCACGCCGACCGGGGAAACCCCGCCGTTCCCTCGACCATTTTTCGGATGGCGGCCTGCGCAGGGCCTGGGGGCAGAGCCTGAGGGCAGGGCCTAGGCGTGGTCGAGGGCGTTCGCGAGGGTGTCGACGACCGGGACGCCGCAGGACATCAGGTCGGCGCGGCTGGTCATACCACCGGTGTAGAGGACCGCGTGCGCGCCGACGTGCTGGGCGGCGTGCGCGTCGTCCAGGCTGTCGCCGATCACGAGGACATCGGCCGGGTCGATGCCGAGCGCGGCCAGGTGGGCCACCATCGACTCGGCCTTGTGCCCGCCGGGGGCGTTGCGCAGGCCGTCGATCCGGCTGAAGTGGTGGTCGATGCCGAATTCCGAGATCTTGGGAACCAGCCGGTCATGCGCCCACATGGACAGCAGCGACTGCCTGCCTCCCGCGTTCCCCCAGCTTTCCAGGGTGGAGAGCGCGTCGTCGGCCAGCCCGCATTCCAGCATCAGCCGGTGGTAGTTGTCATGGAAGCCCAGGTCGAGCATCTCCCACTCGCCCTCGTGGAGGGCACGGCCGAGCATGCGCTCGTAGGCGGCCCAGATCGGGCGCGTGTAGACGGCACGGAAACGGTCCACGTCGTAGGAGCCCAGCCCGTACGGCTCGAACACCGCGTTCGTCGCACCGACGACGGCGTCGATGTCGTGGAAGAGCGTGCCGTTCCAATCCCAAACGATGTGTCTCATATCGCCTCCCAGGATAGCGAAAACCCGTGCTGGAGCGGCGCCACCACAGGATGGCCGGCCCGCTCTCCGGACTCCGGACGCGAGAGGGTCAGCCGACCAGGTCGGGAATCTCCTGGGTGGCGTACCAGAGGAGCTCGTTGGCCTCGACACCGTCCACGGTGAACCTGGCGTCGTCGTCGCCCCGGTCGGCCGCGGGCAGCGCCGCGACGGCGGCCTCGACGTCCTTCACCGCCGACAGGTCGTCCACATGGACGGCGGCGATCCGCGCCAGCGGGACCGCCGCGGCGAGTCGCACCCGGGCTCGCTCGTCCAGGTCCGCGCTCACGCTCACGTCACCCTCCGGTACGTCGACGGCGACGACCACCCGCCGCGCGACGACCTCCACCCCGTCCGCGCGGTCGGCGGCCAGCATTCGCAGGGAGTCTCTGGCCGCCTCGGTCAGTGCGACGTACTCCAGTTCCTCGGTGTCACCCGAGACGTACCACTCGATCAACGCGGGTGTCACCGCGTAGCCGGTCAGCGGGGCCGGGCCGAGCTCCCCCACGGTGGCCACGCGGGCCAGCGCCGGGAGCGTACACGGCAGGTAGACGCGCATCCATGCCTCGATCTATCTCTTAAGACATCGGCGCCGGTTCGGCGCCGGTTCACGCATCGAGTGTGCCAGTACCGGCGACCCGCGGTGGTACCGCCCGCGCGGAGTGACCGATCCGCTCCGGACCGGACGGGCCTCAGCGCAGCGAGACCCGCAACAGGGTCTCCAACTCGCCGATGGTCACCTCAGGGTCGCGGTGGTGCACGCCGACGATGCCGAGTCGCCGGGCGGCCTCGATGTTGGCCTCGATGTCGTCGACGAACACGCACTGCTCACCGGCCAGGCCGATCCTGCCGAGCGCGTGCTCGAAGATCCTCTGCTCCGGTTTGCGCATGCCGATCTCTCCCGAGATGACGACCTCGTCGAAGACGTCGTCCCAGCCCTCGCGGGGATACTCGTTCGCCCAGGAGTTGGAGAGCAGGCAGGTGCGCAGCCCGGCCGCACGGGCCACCCGGAGCATCTCGTACATCGGCTCGACCCGGTGGAAGCGGGAGAACATCCTGTCCAGCAGCCCCTCGGCGACCGGCGGCACGCCGTCCGTGGTGACCAGCCGGGCGGCCAGGTGGCGTTCGAAGTCCAGCCCGGAGATCTCCCCCCGCTCCAGAGCGTGGATCACGTTCTCGCTGTTCTCCAGGCCCTCGTACGCGTGGACGATCAGCTCGCGCATCACCTGCCGGTAGTGGTCCGCGTCGAGCCTCTCGGCGACGATCCACTCCGCGACCGCCTCGGAAAGACCGACGGTGAGCACGCCACCCCAGTCGATCAGCACGCCCTTGAGCATCTGTCCTCCTTAGTGGAACGGGTTCCAGGTTAAGTGTGGCCGGTGAACGATCGGAGAAGGGGTGGTGCCAAACTTGCCGCCATGGACTTCGCGCTCAGCGACAAGGCTCAGGAATACCTCGCCAATCTGACCGATTTCATGGCAACCCACGTATACCCGGCGGAGCCGGTCTACCATGCGTGGCGCCAGGCCAAGGGCTACGACAACCACGAACTACCGCCGGTGGTGGAGGAACTCAAGTCCGAGGCGCGCTCGCGCGGCCTCTGGAACCTGTTCCTGCCCGATGAGTCGAACATGTCGGTGCTCGACTACGCCACTCTGGCCGAGGTCACCGGCCGTTCCATCGACCTCGCGCCCGAGGCACTGAACTGCGCGGCCCCCGACACCGGGAACATGGAGGTCCTGCACATGTTCGGCTCGCCCGAGCAGCGGGACCGGTGGCTCAAGCCCCTGCTCTCCGGGGAGATCCGCTCGGCGTTCGCGATGACCGAGCCCGCCGTGGCCTCAAGCGACGCGACCAACATCGCCACCTCCATCCGGCTCGACGGCTCCGAGTACGTGATCAATGGCCGCAAGTGGTTCATCACCGGGGTCGCCGACCCGCGCTGCGAGATCCTGATCGTGATGGGCAAGACCGATCCGGACGCCCCCCCGCACCGCCAGCAGTCGATGATCCTGGTCCCGATGGACACGCCGGGCGTGGAGATCGTCCGTCACCTGCCGCTCTTCGGCTACCAGGAGCAGCACGGCCACTCCGAGATCCTCTTCACGGACGTCCGGGTGCCCGCCTCGAACCTGATCGCGGAGGAGGGTGACGGCTTCCGCATCGCCCAGGCCCGTCTCGGCCCCGGTCGCATCCACCACTGCATGCGTGCCATCGGCATGGCCGAGCGCGCCCTGGAGCTGATGTGCACCCGCGCCGCCAACCGGGTGGCCTTCGGCCAGACGCTTGCCCAGCAGGGCGTGGTACAGCAGCAGATCGCCGAGTCACGGCTGGCCATCGAGCAGGCCAGACTGCTCACCCTGAAGGCCGCCTGGATGATCGACACGGTCGGCGTGAAGGCGGCCGCCTCGGAGATCTCCGCGATCAAGGTCGTCGCTCCGAGGATGGCGTGCGAGGTCATCGACCGCGCCATCCAGGTCCACGGCGGCATGGGTCTCGCCGACGACGTCCCGCTCGCCACGATGTACGCCCAGGCCCGCGCGATGCGCATATTCGACGGCCCGGACGAGGTTCACATCCGCACCGTGGCCCGTCGCGAGCTCAAGCCGTACCTCTCCTAGACGCCCCGGAACAGGGCGCATACGGTCCACTGGATCGGAGATTCCTCCCCCAATATCCGATTCAAAGGCCGGTACGAGTTTCACGGCCCCAATTCGAGGAAGATTACGGACATGGCACTCAGGCCATATAACTGCACGTAGAAGGCGTGATCGGCCTCCTGCGGGCTCCATTTGCACCTTCCCTCGGTTCCCATGAGGAGGGATCATGGCAGTAGCTCAGGCGAGCCGGTCACGCGCCCATACGGCGCAAAAGCCGACCACACCCACCGCGTCCACCACGCACACACCGTCAGGCCGGAAGCAGGACAACCCCTCACTGAAGTTGAACCTGCCAATGATGACCGTGCAGTTCCGGCCGCCGCATGTTCACATGCCACACGTCAGCCGGCAGGAAGCGGGCCAAGCCGTCGACGCCGCCAGGTCCTTCCTCCCGCCGCCTGAGCGCATCGTCTACTACGGAGGGCTCGGCGCCCTGGCCGTGGCGGGATTGATCGAGTGGCCGGTGGCGGCCGCCATCGGGGTCGGAACGATGATCGCTCAGCGTGCCCGCGGGAGGGGCCGGGCCCCGGTCTCCGCGCCCCGGACTCCGACGCCCACCTCACGAGCCGCGGGCACCACCAAACCCGCCGCCCGGACCTCGGCCTCCACCGCGCGGGCCGCCAAACCCGCGGCACGGGCCACCAAACCCGCGGCACGGGCCACCAGGCCCGCGACACGAGCCGTGGGCACCACCACCAGGCCCACGTCACGCGCCGCGGCCACCACCTCGCGGACCACGAAACCCACCTCACGCGCCGCAGGCACGACATCGCGGACCGCCAAGACCACATCACGCGCCACCAGGCCCGCGACACGCGCCGCAGGCACCACCTCGCGGGCGACGACATCCCGGAC